>NZ_AQOK01000499.1:0-18995 GCF_000364645.1 Xanthomonas sp. SHU 308
CCCGCGCCTGCTCGACCCGCAGGCCGCGCGGGTGCCGTCGGTGCTGCCCAGCGACCTGCTCGGCCGCCGGCCCGACGTGGTCGCCGCGCGCTGGCGCGTGGAAGCCGCCTCGCAGGGCATCCATGCGGCCAAGGCGCAGTTCTATCCCAGCATCAATCTGACCCTGCTGGGCGGCGTCGCCGCCACCAATCCGGGCGACCTGTTCAAGAGTTCGTCGGTGCTGGGTCTGCTCAGCCCGGGCGTGAGCCTGCCGCTGTTCGACAGCGGGCGGCTGCGCAGTCAGCTGGCCGAGCGCGATGCGCAGTACGACCTGGCGGTGGCCAACTACAACCAAACCCTGGTGGCGGCGTTGCGCGAGGTGGCCGATCAGGTCAACGCCGCGCGTTCGCTGGCCGAGCAGGCGCAGCAGCAGGCGCAGGCGCTGGAGACGGCGCAGGCCGCCTTCGACCTGTCGCAGCAGCGTTACCGCGCCGGCATCGGCAACTACCTGGACGTGCTCAGCGCGCAACAGCAGTTGCTGGACGCGCAGCAGCGCCTGGCGTCGCTGCAATCCAATCAGATCCTGGTCTCGGTGCGCCTGAATCAGGCGCTGGGCGGCGGCTACGACGCCACCTCCGCCGCCGATGCGCCGAGCTCTTCTTCTTCCGCACCTTCGCATTCCTGAGATCGCTGCAATGAATCAGACAACGACCCCCGCTTCCTCCGCTCCCGCCCCCAGCCGGCGCGGCAAGCTGCTGCGCGGCCTGGCCGTGGTAGTGGTGCTGGTGCTGATCGCGCTGGCGATCTGGTATTTCCTGGTCGGCCGCTGGCACGAGGACACCGACGACGCCTACGTGCAGGGCAACCTGGTGCAGATCACCCCGATGGTGGCCGGTACCGTGGTGCGCATCGACGCCGACGACGGCATGCGCGTGGAGCGCGGCCAGCCGCTGGTCAAGCTCGACCCGGCCGACACCGAGGTCGCCCTGCAGCAGGCCGAGGCCAATCTGGCGCGGACCGTGCGCCAGGTGCGCGGTCTGTACCGCTCGGTCGAGGGCGCCCAGGCCGAACTGTCCGCGCAGCAGGTGACCCTGCAGCGCGCCCGCGCCGACGTCGCCCGCCGCGCCAGCCTGGTCGCCACCGGTGCGATCTCCGCCGAAGAACTGGCGCATGCCCGCGATCAACTGGCCGCCGCCGAAGCCGCGGTCAGCGGCTCGCGCGAGACCCTGGCGCGCAACCGCGCGTTGATCGACGAGAACGGCGTGGCCGACCAGCCCGACGTGCAGGGCGCCGCCGCGCAGGTGCGACAGGCCTTCCTCAACAACGCCCGCAGCGCCATCGTCGCGCCGGTGGCCGGCTATGTGGCGCGGCGCTCGGTGCAGGTCGGCCAGCGCGTGCAGCCCGGCACCGCGCTGATGGCGGTGGTGCCGCTGAACCAGGTGTGGGTGGACGCCAACTTCAAGGAAACCCAGCTCAAGCACATGCGCCTGGGCCAGCCGGTGGAACTGGAGTCGGATGTGTACGGCAGCGCGGTGACCTACCACGGCACCGTGCAGAGCCTGGGCATCGGCACCGGCAGTGCGTTCTCGCTGCTGCCGGCGCAGAACGCCAGCGGCAACTGGATCAAGATCGTGCAGCGCGTGCCGGTGCGCATCGCCATCGACGCCAAGCAGCTGGAGCAGCATCCGCTGCGCATCGGCCTGTCGATGAAGGCCGACGTCAACCTGCATGACCAGAACGGCGCGGTGCTGCCGACCAAGCCGGCCAGCGGCACGCTGCTGGATACCGATGTGTATGCGCAGCAGCTGCAGCAGGCCGATGCGGCCGTGAAGCAGATCATCCACGCCAACCTGCCCGACGCCGCCAAGGCGAACTGAGCCCGGTCATGTCCAACCAAGCTGCCGCTCCCGCCGCGCCCGGGGTTCCGGGCGCACCGGCCGCCGGGTTCCGCCCGGCCAGTGTGGCGTTGTGCACGGTGGGCCTGGCGATGGCCTCGTTCATGCAGGTGCTCGACACCACCATCGCCAACGTCTCGCTGCCCACCATCGCCGGCAACCTCGGCGCCAGTTCGCAGCAGGCGACCTGGGTCATCACCTCGTTCGCGGTCAGCAACGCCATCGCGCTGCCGCTGACCGGCTTCCTCAGCCGCCGTTTCGGCGAAACCAAGCTGTTCGTGTGGGCCACGCTGGCCTTCACCGCGGCCTCGCTGCTGTGCGGCCTGGCCCAGAGCATGGGCATGCTGGTGGTGTCGCGCGCGCTGCAGGGTTTCGTCTGCGGCCCGATGTACCCGATCACCCAGAGCCTGCTGGTGTCGATCTACCCGCGCGAAAAACGCGGCCAGGCGCTGGCCCTGCTGGCGATGATCACCGTGGTCGCGCCCATCGCCGGGCCGATCCTCGGCGGCTGGATCACCGACAACTACAGCTGGGAATGGATCTTCCTGATCAACGTGCCGCTGGGCATCATCGCCGCGACCGTGGTCGGCTCGCAGCTGCGCGATCGTCCCGAGCCGATCGAGCGCCCGCGCATGGATTACGTCGGCCTGATCACCCTGATCATCGGCGTCGGCTGCCTGCAGGTGGTGCTGGACCTGGGCAACGACGAGGACTGGTTCAGTTCGACCAAGATCGTCGTGCTGGCCGCGATCTCGGCGGTGGCGCTGGCGGTGTTCCTGATCTGGGAGCTGACCGACAAGGATCCGATCGTCGACCTGCGGCTGTTCCGCCACCGCAACTTCCGCGCCGGCACCATGGCGCTGATCGTGGCCTATGCGGCGTTCTTCAGCGTGTCGCTGCTGATCCCGCAGTGGCTGCAGCGCGACATGGGCTACACCGCGATCTGGGCCGGCCTGGCCACCGCGCCGATCGGCATCCTGCCAGTGATCATGACCCCGTTCGTCGGCAAGTACGCCTCGCGCTTCGACCTGCGGCTGCTGGCCAGCATCGCCTTCATCTTCATGGCCACCACCAGCTTCATGCGCTCGGACTTCAATCTGCAGGTGGATTTCCCGCATGTGGCCGGGGTGCAGTTGCTGATGGGCGTGGGCGTGGCGCTGTTCTTCATGCCGGTGCTGCAGATCCTGCTGTCGGACCTGGACGGGCGCGAGATCGCCGCCGGCTCCGGCCTGGCCACGTTCCTGCGCACGCTGGGCGGCAGCTTCGCCGCCTCGCTGACCACCTACCTGTGGGCCAAGCGCACGCAGCTGCACCATGCGCACCTGACCGAGCACATCTCCACCTACACGCCGGGCATGCAGGAACAGGTGCTGATGATGGGCAACGGCAGCCTGCAGAACGGCGCGGCGCTGCTCAACAACACCATCAACCACCAGGCCTCGCAGATGGGCTTCAACGACATCTTCTACCTGCTGGGCTGGACCTTCCTCGGGATCATCTTCTTCCTGTGGCTGGCCAAGCCGCCGTTCGGCGGTGGTGGTGGCGCGGCGGCGGCTGGCGGCCACTGAGTCTCGACGGCGGGCACGTCGGCACGGACGGTACCACGACCCGTGCCGTTCCGTGCCGCTGCAATGGTGGTGCGATAGCGGCGCGTGCACGCCATTGCCTGATGGCGTGCCGTCCGGCGCGCCGCACCAGGGCATGCCAAGTGACATGCGTGCCCGGCGTCGCGCTCCGGCGCCGGGACACTTGCCGCTGTCGCGGCCTGCGCACCAGAATGCGGCTCTTCGCAGGCTTCGGCAGCCCCGCACATGCAGCGCTTTCTTCGCGCCTTCGGCGCCCGCTTCGCCGCATCGCTTCCGCGCGCGGCCGTCCTCGTACTGCTATGTCTTGGTGCGCACCCGGACCATGCGCAGGCCGCGCCGCCGCCGGCGGCCTCGCCGGTGCCGGTGACCCCGGCCGACCGCCTGCATGAGGCCTGGTGGGCCGAGCGCCACCAGCAGGTGCTGGCGCAGGTGCGTGCGCACCCGGATGCACCGCTGCTGCTGATCGGCGATTCGATCACCCAGAACTACGAGAAGGCGCAGGCACCGGACGAAGACTTCCAGTCGACCTGGCAGACCTTCTACGGCAGCCGCGGCGCGCTCAACCTCGGCTTCAGCGGCGACGCCACCGAACACGTGCTGTGGCGTCTGCAGCACGGCGAGGTCGACGTCCTGCGGCCCAAGGTTGCGGTCCTGCTGATCGGTACCAACAACACCGGCCACGAAGGGCACAGCGCGGCGGACACGGTGCGCGGGATCGATGCGGTGGTCGCCACGCTGGAGCAGCGCCTGCCGCGCACCCGCATCCTGTTGCTCGGCCTGCTGCCCAGCGCACTGTCGGCGCAGAAGAGTGCGCGCGACGCCGAGGTCAACCGCGCGCTGGCGGTGCGTTACGGCGACAATCCGCGTGTGGCCTACCTGGACATCGGCACCGTGTTCCAGCGCGTCGACGGCACGCTGGACCCGAGCCTGTTCTACGATCCGCGGCAGCGTCCCGGCAGTGGCGCGCTGCATCCGGACACGCGTGGACAGCGGCGCATGGCCGAGGCCATCGAGCCGACCCTGGCGCGGCTGCTCGACGAGGCGCCGCGGGTGCCGCTGGACGCGATGACCGACGTCGACACCGCGCGCATCGCGGTGCCCTGGCTGGAGCAGGATTCCTACGACTGGTACGGCCGCCACCATGCCGCGCTGGACGCCGCGCGGCAGTTGCAGCCGCAGGTGGTGATGCTCGGCGACTCGATCACCCATTTCTGGGCGGGCGCGCCGCAGGCGATCCGGGTGAATGGCGCGCAGGCCTGGCAGCGCACCTTCGGCGACGCGCGGGTGCTGAACCTGGGCTTCGGCTGGGACCGCACCCAGAACGTGCTGTGGCGGCTGCGCCAGGGCGAGATCGACGGCCTGGCGCCGCGCTGGGTGGTGATCAACCTCGGCACCAACAACCTCGCCGGCACCGAGCATGCGCGCGCCAACACGCCGCAGGAGACCGCCGACGGCGTGGCGGCGGTGGTCGCCGAGATCCGGCGGCGCCTGCCACGCAGCCGGATCGTGCTGATGGGCATCTTCCCGCGCGGCTTCGCCGCCGATGCGCCGCAGCGTGCGCCGATCCTGCAGACCAACCGCCTGCTGGCCGCGCGCTTCGCCCACGACCCGCAGGTGCGCTGGCTCGACATCGGTGCGCGCTTCCTGCAGCCGGACGGCACGCTGCCGGCGGCGCTGATGCCCGATGGCACCCATCCCAGCGAAGCGGGCTACGCGATCTGGGGCGAGGCGCTGCGCACGCTCGGCGTCGGCGGCTGAAGAGCGTCTCGAACATCACGCGTGCCGCGACTCAGCGGGAAGCGTGGTCGTCCTCGTAAGAGCGGCTTCAGCCGCGACGGGCATGCCGGTAGGGTTTGGTCGCGGCTGAAGCCGCTCCTGCGAACGACATCCCGTCGTTACTGGCGATGCCCGAACGCCACACGCGCCGCCAGTGTGACTCAGCCGTTGTCCGGCTTGAGCAATTCCAGCACGGCTTCGCGGCGCCGCACCGAGGCGTTGCGATAGCGCGCGAGCAGGGCGCGCTCCTGCGCGTCCTGTGCCAGCAACGGATAGTCGGCGGGCAGGTCCTGCACACGCTTGCCTGGACCGACGCCGCACACCAGTTCGTCGAGCGAGCGGTTCAGCACGCTGCGCAGCGTCGGCAACAGGCGGAAGCTCGGCGTTTCGCGGTCGTTCTCCCAGGCCGACACCGAGGACTTGGTGACGTCCAACGCGAAGCCCAACTGCTCCTGGGTGAGCCCGGCGGCTTTTCTGGCTTCGCGCAAACGCTCGCCGAAGCTATTCATCGCGGTGGGCCTTGGGGGACGGCGGGCCTACCAAGATATGGAGCATCCGCCGGCTTGTCGTACAGTCACGCTTGACTCCAATTGTTCGGAGATTCAATACTCGTGCGGTGCGGAATGCACGGACGCGCGAGGATGCGCATGCAGGACATGGAGGTTGTGGACACAAGGGTGTCGGCGCCGCGGTGCGCCGCCGCCATGCATCGGCCGATCGCGGCACGACGCGGCGCCTGCCGGTACATGGGGGAGGGCGCATGGCCACCTACGAAGTGAGACTCCGGCGCGTCGCGCAACTGGAGCCGTCCTTGCAGGTGCTGGTGCATGCCGCCAATGCCTACCTGGCCGCGCGTGCGGCCGAACGCCACAACCCGGGCTACCGTGCCTACAAGGTGGCGGTGTGGGTGAAGGGCGTGCGCGTGGACATCGGTCCGTTGCGTCCGCCGCAGCGCTGAGCGCCGCGGCCTGCGCGCAGCCAACAAAAAACCCGCCGAAGCGGGTTTTGAGATCTTGCTCGACCTGTCGGTCGTGGTGCCCAGGAGAGGACTCGAACCTCCACGGTTTTACCCGCTAGTACCTGAAACTAGTGCGTCTACCAATTCCGCCACCTGGGCAACTCAGAACGAGAATTGTGCGCGTGGCAGCAGACGCTGTCAAGCGTTTTGCGACGGCGGCAGTGCAGCGCCGTCGCGGACGCGTCGGTGGCGACCTCAGTAGCCGACGTTGAAGCGCAGGCCCTGGTTGATCGCGCAGCGGTAGCCGAGGGTGCTGCCGGTCTGCTGGTAGCTGGGCAGGGCGAACACGAACATGGTGAAGTCCACGGTGTTGTCCGGATGCACCTGGTAGCGCAGGAACTGCTGGATCGGCTTGCCGTCGCGGCCGACGGTCACGTGCTCGTCGGCGAAGGACAGGGTGCCGTCGGCGGTGACGCGGTAGGCGCCGATGCGCAGGCCGCCGCGGGTCTGGCTCGGGGTGGCGCCGCCGGAGGTGGGCGTGCACTGGCTCAGGTCGATCGCCACGGCGACCGAGGCGCCGCTGTCCAGGGCGCGCTGGATCTCGGTGAGGGAATTGAGCGTGGCGTCGTCGGCGCCTGCGGCGGAGGCGCTGGTGGCGCTGGCGAACAGGGCGGCGGCGAGCAGGGAAGCGGACAGGCTGTGCATGGGGGAGGCTCCGGAGCGTGGGGGAGGGCGACGGATTGCCGGATGCAAGCTAGCGGGGCGCCGATCCGGGTCAACCGACAAAATCGCGAACTTCCGCTGCCGTCACGCCGGATCTTCGAAGCGGGTCCGCTTGTGACAGCGCTGTGTCGGAATCGGCATCGCGCATGCGGTTTCCCGCCGAATCCGCGCACCGCCGAAGCGTGCGCGCGTGCACAGCCGCGCGGCGGTTGGCACGTGCGCGGCACCGCTGCGTGCCGCGGTCGGATCGCGTCATCGATGCCGGCAATCGAGAGCGGCGCAAAAATAGGCGTTGACAAGGTCGCGGCGGCACCGCAGAATTCGCGGCCTTCAGCGCCCAGGTGGCGGAATTGGTAGACGCACTAGTTTCAGGTACTAGCGGGTAAAACCGTGGAGGTTCGAGTCCTCTCCTGGGCACCACATGCAAGATCGCGAGAGCGCTGAACTCTCGCACCGACCGGCCCGCTGACGCGGGCTTCGTCGTTTCTGGGGCGCACGTTCGCCGCGGCGCGCCGCCCGGTTCGGGTGACGGCCACCTGCATGGGAGTACCATGCGCGGATGACAACTCGCAAAAGCAAGTCCGGCAAGCCCGGCAAATCCGCGTCCGGCGACGCGCCCACCTCCGATACGCCGAAGAAATCGCGTCTGCCGGCCTGGATGCCCAGCTTCCTGCGCCGTGGCCCCAAGCCGCCGCTGCAACCGCTGCACCCTCCGTCGCCGCCGCCGGCGGCCGCGCCCGACACTGCCGCGCCGATCCACGACCCCTATGCCGCACGCGAGGCCGAGCGCTATGCGCAGCCGATCGCCAGCCGCGAGGCGATCCTGCAACTGCTCGAACGCTGCGACGGTCCGCAGACCCTGGACGAACTGGCCGAACAGCTCGGCCTGACCGAGCCGACGCGCAAGGAAGCGCTGAGCAAGCGCCTGGGTGCGATGCTGCGCGAGGCCCAGGTCGTGCAGAACCGCCGCGGCGGCTACGCGCCGCTGCAGCAGACCAACCTGATCCCCGGCGTGGTGATCGCCAATCCGGACGGCTTCGGCTTCCTGCGCCCGGACGAGGGCGGCGACGACCTGTTCCTGCCGCCGTACGAAATGCGCAAGGTGCTGCATGGCGACCGCGCGCTGGCCAACGTCACCGGCATCGACCGCCGCGGCCGCCGCGAGGGCAGCATCGCGCGCGTGCTCGAGCGCGGCCTGACTCGGATGATCGGCCGCTTCAGCCTGGAAGCCGGCATCGCCTTCGTGGTGCCCGACGACAAGCGCATCCAGCGTAATGTGCAGATCCCCGCCGACGCCGTCGGCGAGGCCCGCGACGGGCAACTGGTGGTGTGCGAACTCACCTCCGCGCCGGATGCGCGGCGCCCGCCGATCGGCAAGATCATCGCCGTGCTGGGCGACAAGCTGACCCCGTCGCTGCTGGTGGAAGCGGCGATCCACGGCCACGAGCTGCCCTACGAGTTCCCGCAAGAGGTACTGGACGAAGCCGCGGCGGTGCCGCTGACGGTGGAGCCGGCGGCGATCAAGGGCCGCGTGGACCTGCGGCAGACGCCGCTGGTGACCATCGACGGCGCCGATGCCAAGGACTTCGACGATGCGGTGTTCTGCGAGTCCAACGCCGACGGGTTCCGCCTGGTGGTGGCGATCGCCGACGTCTCGCACTACGTGCGTCCGGGCACGCCGCTGGACACCGAGGCGGTCAAGCGCGCGACCTCGGTGTATTTCCCCGGTTTCGTGGTGCCGATGCTGCCGGAGACGCTGTCCAACGGCATCTGCTCGCTCAACCCCAAGGTCGACCGCATGTGCTTCGTCTGCGACATGCAGATCGACCGCCAGGGCGAGGTGGCCGGTGCGCGCTTCTACGAGGCGGTGATGAACTCGCACGCGCGGCTCACCTACGAACAGGTGTGGCAGGCGGTCGGCGAAAAAGACGAGCAGGTGCGCAAGGACGTGGCGGCGGTGCTGCCGCAGCTGGAGCGGCTGCATCAGCTCTACCAGATCCTGGCCAAGGCGCGCGCGCGCCGCGGCGCGATCGAGTTCGAGACCGCGGAAGTGCGCTTCGTGCTCGACAACACCGGCGAGGTGACCCAGGCCGGCATGCTGATGCGCAACGACGCGCACAAGCTGATCGAGGAATGCATGATCGCCGCCAACGTGGCCGCGGCGCGCTACCTGCTGGAAACGCATATTCCGGCGCCGTTCCGCGTGCACGAGCGCCCGCCGGAATCCAAGTACGCCGACCTGCTGGAGTTCCTCAAGGAGTTCAAGCTGAGCCTGCCGGCGTGGAGCAAGGTGGTACCGGGCGACTACACCAAGCTGCTGAAGAAGGTGCGCGAGCGTCCGGACGCGGCGCTGCTGGAATCGGTGCTGCTGCGCAGCCAGAGCATGGCGGTGTACTCGCCCGACAACGCAGGCCACTTCGGCCTGGCGCTGGAGGCGTACGCGCACTTCACCTCGCCGATCCGCCGCTATCCGGACCTGCTGGTGCATCGCGCGATCAAGTACGCGCTGACCCGCGGCGCGCCGGACAAGTACCTGTACGCGCCGCGCGCGATGGCGGCGTTGGCGCTGCAGTGCTCCGAGCGCGAGCGCCGCGCCGACGAGGCCGAGCGCGAGGTCGACGAGCGCTACCGCGCCGCGTGGATGGAGAAGCACGTCGGCGGGCAGTTCGACGGCGTGGTCAGCGGCGTCACCAGCTTCGGCCTGTTCGTCGAGCTGGACCAGTCCAAGGTCAACGGCCTGATCCACGTGACCCAGTTGCCGCAGGACTATTACCACTTCGACGCCACCCGCAAGACCTTGACCGGCGAGCGCCGCGGGCGCGAGTTCCGCCTTGGCGACCGCGTACGCATCCTGGTGCTGAAGGCGAGCATGGAAGAGCGCAAGATCGACTTTCGCCTGGTCGAGGAAGGCTCGTCGGCGCATGACGAGTTGCCGCCGCCGCCACCGCGTGGGCAGCCGGCCAAGCGCAAGAAAAAGAAGTACTGACGGCGCAGCGTCGCGGCGAACCGCCTGGCGGCCGCCGCGATCGCACTTCCCGTGCGTCGTGCGGGAGGTCACCTGCGCGATGCGGTTCGCAGCGGAGAGCGGATATGGAGCAGGAGCAGGAGTACAGCGGCGGTTGCCAGTGCGGTGCGGTGCGTTTCCGCGTGCGTGGGCGGCTGCACGACGCCTCGATCTGCCATTGCCGGATGTGCCAGAAGGCGTTCGGCGCCTACTACGCGCCGCTGGTCTCCACCCGTGGCGCGGACCTGACCTGGACCCGCGGCGCGCCCAGGCGCTTTGCCTCGTCCAACCTGGTGCAGCGCGGCTTCTGCGCCGACTGCGGCACGCCGCTGACCTACGAGGCACCGGATGGCGTCGCCATCGCGGCCGGCGCCTTCGACCATCCGGAGGCCTCGCCGCCGACCATCCAGTACGGCATCGAGGCGAAGCTGCCATTCGTGGACGCGCTGCATCGCCTGGCGGCGATCCGCACCGAAGGCGATCTGGCCGCCGCGCCGTTCCTGGCCGATGTCGTCTCGCGCCAGCATCCGGACCACGACACCGAGCGCTGGCCGGTCTGAGCTGCGACTGACAGTGCCGACCTCGCGCGGCGCGTTGTCGGGAGATCGCTGGCGACCTCGGGAATCGGTCGCGCCAGGCAACTGGCCGGTGTTCCCGACGTCATCGCGTCGGGACTGAAGTCCCTCCCACAAGGCCGCGCCGCGCCTTGTCTGGATGGCGCTGCGCCGTTGGTCTTGCTGTCGCGACACGCAGGCCCCGGGCATCGCAGGAAAGTGCGACGTCACGGCCAAGCCGCTTCTACCAATCCCCAATCCCGAATCCCCAATCCCGGCCCCCAAGGCATGACGCCAGCGGCCACAACCCCTAACATGCCCGCTTTCCTTACGCGTAGTCCCGTCTCATGAGCAAGCAGAACCAGTGGATCGTCGGCGTCAATGCCGTGGCCTCGTCGATCGAGAACGACGCGGACAACGTGCGCGAGGTGCTGGTGGAAGCGGGCAGCAAGAATCCGCGTCTGCAGGAGATCGAGGAGAACGCGCGGCGCAAGGGCATCGACGTGCGGCGGGTGAACACGCAGGCGCTGGACGGTGTCGGCGGCTCGGTGCGGCACCAGGGCGTGGCCGCGCGTTATGCCGCGGCGCGGACCTGGGCCGAGAGCGAGCTGGAAGGCCTGGTCAGCGCCGCCGAAGGCCGCGCGCTGCTGCTGGTGCTCGACGGTGTGCAGGATCCGCACAACCTCGGCGCCTGCCTGCGCAGTGCCGCCGCGGCCGGGGTGACCGCGGTGGTGATTCCCAAGGACAAATCGGCGCCGGTCAACGCCACCGTGCGCAAGACCTCGGCCGGCGCCGCCGACCGCCTGCCGATCGTGGCGGTGACCAACCTGGCGCGCTGCCTGCGCGAGCTGCAGAAGCAGGGCGTGTGGATCTACGGCCTGGCCGGCGAGGCCGAGACCTCGCTGTACGCGCAGGACCTGCGCGGCAACGTGGCGCTGGTGCTGGGCGGCGAGTCCGACGGCCTGCGCCGGCTGACCCGCGAGCATTGCGATGGCCTGGTGCGGATCCCGATGCCGGGCGAGATCGAGAGCCTCAACGTCTCGGTCGCCGCCGGCGTGACCCTGTTCGAAGCGGTACGGCAGCGCCTGGGCTGAGCGCCCGGTGCATTGATGCCGCGGTTGTGAAGCCGTCGGCGCCTCCTCATGCCTGGAGCAAGCAAAGCCCCTCTCCCCCCCGGGGGAGGGGTTGGGGTGAGGGTGCGGGGCGAAGCCTTCGCGCATCAGGACAGCACCAGACTTCGCCCGCACCCTTGTCCGCCGCCGCGATCGATGTCTTCCCAGACTTCGCCCGTACCCTCATCCGCCCCTTCGGGGCACCTTCTCCCGACGGGAGAAGGGAGCGCGCTGCGCCTGAAGCCCCTCTCCCCGCGGGAGAGGGGTTGGGGTGAGGGTACGGGGCGAAGCCATCGCGCATCAGAACGACACCAGGCTTCGCCCGCGCGCTTGTCGCCGCTGCGATCGATGTTTTCCCAGGCTTCGCCCGTACCCTCATCCGCCCCTTCGGGGCACCTTCTCCCGACGGGAGAAGGGGAGCGCGTGGCGCCTGGAGCCACTCTCCCCCCGGGAGAGGGGTTGGGATGAGGGTGCGGGGCGAAGCCATCGCGCATCAGAACGACACCAGGCTTCGCCCGCACCCTTGCCCGCCGCCGCGATCGATATCTCCCCAGGCTTCGCCCGTACCCTCATCCGCCCCTTCGGGGCACCTTCTCCCGACGGGAGAAGGGGAGCGCGTGGCGCCTGGAGCCCCTCTCCCCGCCGGGAGAGGGGTTGGGGTGAGGGGGGGCGAAGCCATCGCGCATCAGACGACACCAGGCTTCGCCCGCGCGCTTGTCCGCCGCTGCGATCGATGTTTTTTCAGGCTTCGCCCGTACCCTCATCCGCCCCTTCGGGGCACCTTCTCCCGATGGGAGAAGGGAGCGTGCCGCGATGGAATTCTGGTGGTGCCGTCCTCTGCAAAGTCCGCTCCGGCTTAACCGCCGCGCAATCTTCACGCGTCCTTTTCCCGCAGCCTGCTACGGCCTCCACCCGCAGCGACGCTTTTTTGCCTACCATGGGCGCTCGTCCCGTGTTCCGCTCCGGTAATGAGTCTGTGTCGCCCCCGTCCCCTTGACGCTGGACCCCCGCGCCAGGGTCCTGTCGCGCCCCGCCTGCGTCGGATCGGGTCGGGACAGTGAACGTCGCCAGGGGGAGGGGGGAGACGGCGTTCGCACGCGACCGCGGGCGCGCGTGGCCGGTGCTGCTGTTCTTGCTGCTGGCATTGGGCGTGGCGTGGCGCGCCGTGGCCGCCGATGGTGGCGCAGACGGGGTGCCGCCGCTACGCGACTACGCGATCGATTCCTGGACCTCGCGCAACGGCCTGCCGCACAACTCCCTGCGCGATCTGGCGCAGACCCCGGACGGCCGCCTGTGGTTCGCCACCTGGGAAGGGCTGGTGCGCTACAACGGCCTGGACTTCGCCGTCATCGACCGCAGCACCCGCCCGGGCCTGCCCGACAACGGCGTGGGCTCGCTGTACGTGGACCGCGCCGGCGCGCTGTGGCTGAGCGATTCGCGCGGCAATCTCGGCCGCCACGATGCGGCCGGCAACTGGCGCTTCTGGCGGCAGCCGCCGGGCTGGCCGCATGCGCTGATCCACGCCATGACCCAGGACCGCGACGGCCGCATGTGGCTGCTGTTCGAAGGCAACGGCCTGGGCTGCCTGTGGCCGGACGGTCGCTTCGATTACCAGCCGGCGCCGCGCGACCTGCCGTTGGCGGCGAGTTTCCCGCACCTGGCCGCCGACGATCAGGGGCGCATCTGGATCGGCAGTCTCGATGGCCTGCTGTACCGCGACCCGCAGGGTGTGCTGCGGCGCGCGCCGGCCGCGTTCGGCCTGCCGCCGGGGCTGGCCTGGCCGTATCGGGCACCGGACGGCTCGCTGTGGCTGGTGGCCGGCGAGAACCTGTACCGACTGCAGGGCGAGCAGGCGGTGCTGGTGCAGCACCTGCCGGGCTATGGCCATTTCACCTCGATGCTGCGCGACCGCGATGGCGCGATCTGGCTGGGCACCGAGAACCAGGGACTGCTGCGGATCAGTGTGCACGGCATCGAGCGCATGCTGCCGGGCGACGTGCTGCCCAACGGGCGCATCGTCAGCCTGCTGCAGGACGCCGAGGGCAGCATCTGGATCGGCGCCAATGGCGGCTTGTTCCGGCTGCGCGAGACGCTGTTCGCCGGCTACACCCGCCGCGACGGACTCAGCGGCGACTACGTGCGCGCGCTGCTGGAGACGCCGGACGGCGCACTGTGGATCGGCAGCGCCGCCGGGCTGGACCGGATGGCGCCGGATGGCCGCATCGCCCCGGTTGCGCTGCGCGACGCGCCATCGGTCCTGAGCCTGGCGCGCGGCCGCGACGGCGACCTGTGGATGGGCACCTACGCCGACGGCGTGTTCCGCCTGCGCGACGGCCGCGTCGTGCGCCACTACGGAACCAACGAGGGCTTGCCCAGCGGGCAGGTGCGTGCGCTCAGCGTCGATGCCGCTGGGACGGTCTGGATCGGCACGCGCAGCGGGGTGATGCGCATCGACGGCGACCGGCTGTCGGTGCCGGACGTGCCCGGCTTGCCGCACGGCCTGATCACCGCCCTGGCCAGCGTCGACGGCGCGCTGTGGATCGGCTCGGTCGAAGGCGCGGCGGTACTGCGTGACGGCCAGGTGCGGAAGCTGGCGCTGGAACCGCTGGGCGGCGCGCGCACCGTGTTCGGATTCCAGGCGTTGGGCCGCGATGTGTGGATTTCCACCGACCGCGGCCTGCACCGCGACCGCGACGGCCAACTGGCGCGGGTGGGGCTGGAGCAGGGCATGCCGGTGGACACGGTGTTCCAGCTGGTCCGCGACCGCCTCGGCAACGTCTGGATCAGCAGCAACCGCGGCGTGCTGCGGACCACCGCGGCGGCGCTGGACGCGGTCGCCGACGGCCGCCAGGCGCGGTTGCAGGTGAGCCGTTACGACGAGATCGACGGCATGTCCAACGCCCAGGGCAATGGCAGCTCCGGGCCGTCGATGATCCTGCGCCATGACGGTACGGTGTGGCTGGTCACCGCCGGCGGCGTCAGCATGGTCGATCCGCGGCGCCTGGCGCGCTTCCGCGATCGCCTGCCGCCGCCGGCGGCGATCGAGAGCGTGTTGCTGGATGGCCAGCCCTTCCCCTGGCAGAACATGTCGCAACTGCCCGGCGCCAAGCGCATCACCGTGTCCTATGTCGGCCTCAGCTATCTGCTGCCCGAGCGTATCCGCTACCGCACCCGGCTCGACGGCCTGGACACCGGTTGGATCGATCGCGGCAACCAGCGCAGCGTGGAGTTCATCGGGCTGCCGCCGGGCGACTACACCCTGCACGTGGCCGCGGCGCATCCGGACGGCGCCTGGAGCACCCGCGAAGCCGTGTGGCGCTTCAGCGTGGCGCCGCTGTGGTGGCAGCGGCACAGCGTCCATGCGGCGGCCGCGGTGGCGCTGCTGCTGGCGCTGGTGCTGCTGTACCGCTACCTGATCGCGCGCTACAAGCGTCGCGCCCTGCGCCTGGAGCGGCTGGTGGCGCGGCGCACCAGCGCGCTGCGGCTGCAGACCGAGCGCCTGCTGCAGGCCGATGCCGAGAAGAGCCAGTTGCTGGCGGAATTGCAGCGCCAGGCCACCGCGTTCGAGCGCCTGGCGCACGAGGATGCGCTGACCGCGTTGCCCAACCGGCGCCACTTCGACGAGGTGCTGGTGCACAGCATGCAGCGCGCACAGCGCAGTGGCGCGCCGCTGTGCCTGTTGGTGATGGACATCGACCGCTTCAAGCAGATCAACGATGGCTACTCGCATGCCACCGGCGATGCGGTGCTGCGCGAAGTCGGGCAACTGCTGCTGAGCGCCTGCCGCGCCTCCGACCTGCCGGCGCGCCTGGGTGGCGAAGAGTTCGCGGTGCTGCTCGGCGACACGCCGCTGGCCGACGCCGAGCGCCTGGCCACGCGCCTGCGCGACCTGTTCCATGCACGCCTGCAGTGGGCGCCCGAGGCGCCGGCGCTGCGCGTCACCTTCAGCGCCGGCCTGGTCGCGCTGCGCCCGGACGACACGCCGAGCCAGTGGCTGGAGCGCGCCGATGGCGCGCTGTACCGGGCCAAGGGCATGGGGCGCGATCGGGTGTGCGTGGGCTGAGAAACGCGGGTGGCCTGTCGTTGGGCGCTGCCCTTGGCGGCGGCGTGCAGCGTTGACGCGAGCGTTTCAGTGCGCGTCCTGGTCGTCCACTCTCTCCAGTGCCACCTGCGCCGCCTCGCGGGTATCCGCAGATTCCGAGCGCAACGACAGGGCCAGCCCGGTGCGCATGGTCGGATCCGCGAAGGCGGCGGCCAGCTGGGTGACCCAGTAGCGGCTGCCGTCGGACAGCAGGGGATCTTCCAGCGCCTCCCGGATTGCGACGATGGCCTCGCCGCGGCTGCAGGCATGGAACAGGTCTTCGACCAGCGGATAGACGCCCCAGCCGTCGCCCTTGCCGAAGGAGCGCAGGAACAGCGGCAGCGCGGCGTGGTCCGGAGCGGCGAGGAATAGGCGTCGCGCCGCGTCATAGGCGTCGATCAGGTCCTGGGTGAGGTGGTCGTCGTCGGGCAGCGGTTGCTGCGCGCGCAGGAAGGTCAGGGCGTCGGTCTTGTTCACTGGAAGGGTGATCGTTCGTGGGGGGGCGTCTGCGCGCTGGGTGCGGCGGGCGAGCACAGGATCAGCGCGCGGGCAGGTGCCGCGACACCTTCGCGGTCAGCAGCTGCACCAGCGCCGGATCCATGTAGGCGAAGTCGTCGGGGATGTCGAGGCAGACAATGCGTGCGCGGCCGAGATGGCGCTTGAACCGCCGCGACAGCTTGTTCCGATGCGCCGGTTCCATGACGAAGACGATGTCCGCCCACTCCAGCAGTTCCGGGGTGATTGGGGTGTCCGCGTCGTGGTCGACGCCGGCCGAGGCGGTTTCCACGCCGGGCCAGGTGGCGAACACCTGTTCGGCGGTGGGGCTGCGCAGCCGGTTGCGGCTGCACACGAACAGCAGGTGGCGGGTCATGCGAGCGGCTGGCGGCGCGCGCGTGCCTTGCAATCCATGCCGCGGCTATGGCGCCGCGCCGACCGGTGGGGCCGGCCAGGCGTTGGCGATCTTGCAGAACAGGCGCGCGGTCTGCTCGGTGTCGTAGACCGCGCTGTGCGCGTCGGCGGCGTTCCAGTCGAAGCCGGCGGCCTGCACCGCGCGCGCCAGCACGGTCTGGCCGTAGGCGATGCCGGCGAGGGTGACGGTGTCGAACACGCTGAAGGGATGGAACGGGTTGCGCTTGTGGCCGCAGCGGGCGACCGTGGCGTTGAGGAAGTTGAGATCGAAATGGGCGTTGTGGCCGACCAGGATGGCGCGCTGGCACCCGTACTTCTTCACCGCCGCGCGCACCGGCGCGAACACATGGTCCAGCGCCTCGCGTTCGGGCTTGGCGAAGCGGAACGGATGGTCCAGGACGATGCCGGTGACCTCCAGCGACTTCGGATCGATCAGGGTGCCGGGCGCCGGCACCACGTGCGCGCTGGCGGTGACGCCGGGATAGAGCTGGCCGAAATCGTCCATCTCGATCGGCACCACCGCGATCTCCAGCAGCGCATGCTTGTTCCAGTCGAAACCGCCGGTTTCCACGTCCACCACCACGGGCAGATAGCCCCGGAAACGCCGCGACATCGGGGTGATGACCAGGGGTTGCGAGGGACTGTCGACCGAATCGTTCATCCGCCAAGGTTAGCAGAGCGCGGCCGCCGGCCGCCGCGGTGTCACTCGGGCAAACGCGTGCCGAGCACGCTGCCCTGCGCGCGCAGCCGTTCCAGCAGGGCCGCGCCCTCGTCCAGCAGGGCGCCAGGCGCAAGGCCGTGCGCGGCGGCCAGATCCAGCAGCAGTGCGCGTCCGCTGCGCGTGCCGGACTGCAGCGCCGCCAGCACGGCATAGGCCAGCGGCGCCAGTTCGGCGAAGCGCACCTGGCCGTCGGCCTCGCGCCGCGCCAGCAGACAGGTCGGCTGCGCTGGTGCCGTGTCCGGCTGCCAGGCCGGGCCGATGCGCTGCACCGGCCAGCGGTAGCGCAACAGGCGCAGCCACGGCGACAGCAGCGGGATGCCGTCGAGCAGGTCGCCGCGCGGATCGTGCGGCGGCAGCGCCGCATCGTCGATCTGCACTTGCAGTTCCACGGTCTCGTAGTGCGCCAGTTCGGCCAGCCAGGGACGCTGCGGATCGGGTGCGCGCTGCGCCAGGAACGCCACCAGTTCCTCGCCCAGACGCGGGTACAGCGGGGTGCGAGCGCGGTGTTCGGCGCAGAACGCACGCAGCAGCGCCGCCCAGTCGGCGTCGCCGAGGGTGGCGTGGAGCACCGGGAACTGGCCGCTCAGCAGCTGCGCCAGATTGTCGAAGAACAGGGCGCGGTACACCGCCAGGCGCTGCGGCGGGATATCGGCCGGCGGCGGGTGTCGCTGCGGATCGCGCAGATGCAGGGTCAGCGCGAACTGCTGCGCGCGCAGTGTCTCGCTCATGCGTCGGGCGACGGCGCATGCGCCTGTGCGGCGCGGATGCACTGCACTTCGTCGAGCAGCTCGCCCAGTGGCGGGAACTGGCCGTCGCGCTCGAGCACGGTGGGACGCACGCCGTGCAGGCGGTAGGCGGCGGCAAGCAGGTCCCACACCGGGTCGGCCACCGGCGCGGCGTGGGTGTCGATCTTCAGCCCGCTGGCCGGGTCGTCGCGGTGGCCGGCGACGTGGTACGAGGCGATGCGTGCGCTGGGCAGGGCGGCGAGGAAGGCCAGCGCGTCGTCGCCGTGGTTGCTGGCGTTGACGTGCACGTTGTTGACGTCCAGCAGCAGGTCGCAGTCGGCCTCGGCCAGCACTGCGGTCACGAAGGCGGCTTCGCTCATCGTCTGGCTAGGTGCGGCGTAGTAGGAGACGTTTTCCACCGCGATGCGCCGGCCCAGCGCGTCCTGCACCTGGGCGATGCGCGCGCCGACGTGGCGCACCGCCTCGTCGGTGAACGGCAGCGGCAGCAGTTCGTAGAGCTGGCCGTCGTCGGCGCTGTAGCTGAGGTGTTCGCTGTACAGCGCGATCCGGTGCCGGTCGAGGAACTGCCGGGTCTGCTGCAGCAGGGTGGTGTCCAGCGCCGCCACGCCGCCAAGCGACAAGGACAGGCCGTGGCAGCTGAGCGGATGCCGCGCGCTCAGCGTCTGCAGCAGTTCCCCGGGGCGGCCGCCGACGCCGATCCAGTTGTCCGGTGCGCATTCGAGGAAGTCGAACGCGTCCGCCGGCGCCTGCAGCAGGTCCTGCAGCAGGCCGCGGCGCAGGCCGAGGCCGGCGCTGGCCGCGGCCAGCGGCCGGGCGTCGTACCGGGGTGGTTCAGAGGCTGCCACCGCATTTGCCCTCGCCGCACTTGCCTTCGGCCATGGCCTTGTCGTCGTGCTTGGCCTGGGGCGTGGCGGCGCCGCCGGCCGCCGCGGGCTTGGCAGGCGTCGCCGC
>NZ_AQOK01000500.1:0-890 GCF_000364645.1 Xanthomonas sp. SHU 308
CTGCCCGAGCCGCTGCTGGTCGCCACGCCGGCCAGCGCCGAGGCCGGCGGTCCGGCGCGCCAGCGCGCGATCGCCGCGCACCTGCAGGCCCGCGGCTATCCGCAGGCCACGGTCGAGCCGTTGCCGGGCGGCCTGTTCCGCATCGACTACGGCCACCCCGCGCAGCCGCCGGTCTCGATCGTGCTGCTGGCGCAGGACAACCTGCCGGCGTTGCAGCGCGCGGTGGTCAGCCTGCTCGAACAGACCGCCTACCCCGCCTATGAACTGCTGCTGGTGGACAACGCCAGCCAGGCGCCGGAGATCACCGCGTGGATGCAGGCCGTGGCCGAGCTGGGCAACGGCCGCATCCGCGTGTTCGCCCTGGAACAGCAGGTCTGCCAGGCCGAGGCGCACAACCTCGCCGCCACCCAGGCGCAGGGCGAGTACCTCTTGTTCCTGGACGCCGACAGCGCCGCGGTACAGGACTGCTGGCTGCACGCGCTGATGAACCACGCGCAGCGGCCCGAGGTCGGCATCGTCGGCGCCAAGGGCGTGGCCGCCGACGGCCGCATCACCCACGCCGGCCTGCTGCCGGGCCTGCTGGCCGGCGCCGGCCATGCCTTCGCCGGCGAGGCGATGGCGCAGCCGGGCTACATGGGCCGGCTGCAGGTGGCGCACCGCTACAGCGCGGTGTCGGCGCATTGCCTGCTGGTGCGGCGGGCGCTGTTCGAACACCTGTCCGGCTTCGACGCGGCCGGCTTCGCCGCCGGCGGCGCCGACGTGGACCTGTGCCTGCGCGCCGCGGCGACGGGCGCCTGGACCGTGTGGACGCCGCAGGCGCTGCTGCTGCAGCCGGCCCAGGCCACGCGCAGCGAGGCGGCCGACGAGGCGCTGCTGCAGCGCTGGCTGGC
>NZ_AQOK01000501.1:0-7389 GCF_000364645.1 Xanthomonas sp. SHU 308
CGGCGATGGCGCAGGATCCGGCGTATTCGCCGAGCCTGTGCCTGGACCAGCCCGGCGGTTTCCAGTTGACCGAGTCCGAATTCTCCTGGCAGCCGCTGGCCTGGAAACCGCTGCCGCGGGTGCTGGCCCATCCCGGCGACACCTTCGGCAGCGGCCAGTACCGGGTGATCCAGCCATTCCAGGCGCTGGCCGCGGCCGCGCAGATCGACGGCCTGTACTACGCGCGCCTGCTCGATCCGGTGGAGCTGCAGCGCATCGGCGCCGACGTGGTGGTGCTGCAGCGCCGGGTCGGCGACGCGGAACTGGCGCGGATGGAGCGCATGCGCCGGTTCGGCACTGCCTTCATGGTCTACGAGCTGGACGACTACCTGCCCAATCTGCCGCTGAAGAGCGCGCATCGCGAGCACATGCCCAAGGACGTGCTGCGCTCGCTGCGGCGCGCCGCCACGCTGGTGGACCGGGTCACCGTCTCCACGCCGGACCTGGCCGAGGCGCTGGCCGGCCTGCACGGCGACATCCGCGTGGTGCGCAACCGGCTGGAGCCGCAGCTGTGGGGCGCGCTGGCACCGCCGGCGGCATCCACCTCGGCCAAGCCACGGGTCGGCTGGGCCGGCGGGCTCAGCCACACCGGCGACCTGGAACTGATCGCCGACGTGGTGCAGGCGCTGGCCGGCGAGGTGCACTGGGTGTTCATGGGGCTGTGCCCGGAGCGGCTGCGCCGGCATGTGCATGAGGTGCACGCGGGCGTGGACTTCGCCCGCTATCCGCAGGCGCTGGCCGCACTGGGCCTGGACCTGGCGCTGGCGCCGCTGGAAGACAACCTGTTCAATCGCTGCAAGAGCAACCTGCGCCTGCTCGAGTACGGCGCCTGCGGCTATCCGGTGGTGGCCAGCGACCTGCCGCCCTACCGCGATGGCGCGCTGCCGGTCACCCTGGTCAAGAATCGCTTTCGCGACTGGGTCAATGCGATCCGCGCGCACCTGGCCGATGCCGACGCACGCACCGCCGCTGGCATGGCCCTGCGCGCGACGGTGCAGCGCGACTGGTTGCTGCAGGGCGCCAATCTGCAGGAGTGGCGGGCAGCCTGGCTGCCGGACTGAGTCGGTCCCCTCGCCGGCCTTGAGGTCCCCGCGCGGCGCCAGCGTCCGACCGTGACGCGGCGCACGGCGTCAACCTGCCGACACCTTGCCGGCGCGCGGTCCGTGCCGGCCGTGCCGCCGGCGCCAGGAACCCGTCACCGGGTGCCGGCCTTCCCCGCGCATGCCTGTCTGGAGGCTGCGCGACAGGTGAGTGCCGTTTCGGCACACCGCTTGCATTGCATACGGGCAAGCCGTCTCCCGGCAGGGACTTCACCGTATGAGCGACTCCATCAGCTCCATCCTTTCGCAGATCCGCAGCTACCAGGGCCAGGTCGGCCAGGCGGCGCAGACGCGGGTGGGCGATGTCGGCCGCAGCAATGCGATCGAAGGCCTGGGCGGCAGCCAGGGCGTGCAGGGCCCGAGCTTCACCGAGACCCTGCGCAACGCGATCGGCGGCGTGAACGAGGCCCAGCAGAAGTCCGGCGACCTCGCCAAGGCCTTCGAACTGGGCGACCCCAGCGCCGACCTGGCCAAGGTGATGCTGGCCGCGCAACAGTCCCAGGTGGCGTTTCGCGCTACCGTGGAAGTCCGCAACCGACTCGTCCAGGCGTACCAGGACGTGATGAACATGCCGCTGTAAGGGTAGAAGACGATGGCGCTTGCGATCAGCAAAGACACATTCAACAGCGAAAAGGCCGGGGCCTGGTTCGACCGCCTGCAGAGCCTGCAGCTCACCCGGCGCATCGGCCTGATGGCGATGATCGCGGTGGCCGTGGCCGCCGGCCTGTTCGTGTTCTTCTGGTCGCAGAAGCCGGCCTACACTCCCCTGTACACCGGCCTGGACGAGAAGGGCACGGCCGAGGCCACCGACCTGCTGCGCACCGCGCAGATCCCATTCAAGCTCGACCAGGCCACCGGCGCGATCACCGTGCCGGAGGACAAGCTGTACGACGCGCGGCTGAAGCTGGCCGGCGCCGGCCTGACCGACAACGGCAACATGGGCTTCGAAGTGATGGAAAAGGATCCCGGCTTCGGGGTCAGCCAGTTCGTGGAGAACGCGCGCTACCAGCACGCCCTGGAAACCGAACTGGCGCGCACCATCGCCAGCCTGCGCCCGGTGCGCGAGGCGCGGGTGCATCTGGCCATCCCCAAGCCGAGCGCGTTCACTCGCCAGCGCGAGGCCGCCAGCGCCTCGGTGGTATTGGAACTGCGCGGCGGCACCACCCTGGAACGCAACCAGGTCGATGCGATCGTCAACATGGTCGCCTCCAGCATCCCCGACCTGGCGCCGGACCGCGTCACCGTGGTCGACCAGAGCGGGCGCATGCTGACCATCGCCGACCCCAACAGCGATGCCGCGCTCAACGCCGCCCAGTTCGACCAGGTGCGCCGCCAGGAAAGCGCCTACAACCAGCGCATCCGCGAACTGCTGGAGCCGATGACCGGCCCGGGCCGGGTCAACCCGGAAGTGAACGTGGACATGGACTTCTCGGTGGTCGAGGAAGCGCGCGAGCTGTACAACGGCGACCCGCCGAAGCTGCGCAGCGAGCAGGTCAGCGACAGCAGCACCAGCACCAGCGGCCCGCAGGGCGCGCCCGGCGCGACCAGCAACTCGCCGGGCAGCGCGCCGGGCCAGCCGGGCGCCACCGGTGCCCCGCCCGTCGCCGGCACCGGCACCCAGCAGGCCGCCGCCGCGACCCCGACCGAAAGCTCCAAGAGCGCCACCCGCAACTACGAGCTGGACCGCACCCTGCAGCACACCCGGCAGCCGGCCGGACGGATCAAGCGCGTCTCGGTGGCGGTGCTGGTGGACCACGTGATGCGTCCCGGCGCCAAGGGCAAGATGACCGAGCAGGCGCTCAGCGCCGCCGAACTGACCCGCATCGAAGGCCTGGTCAAGCAGGCGGTGGGCTTCAATGCCGAACGCGGCGACACCGTCTCGGTGATGAACGCCCCGTTCGTCCGCCAGGCCCCGGAAGCGGCCGACAAGCCCGGCTGGTGGGAAGATCCGCGGGTGATGAACGTCGCGCGCCTGGTGCTGGGTGCGGCGGTGGTGCTGGCGCTGCTGTTCGGCGTGCTGCGCCCGGCGCTGCGCCAGATCGCCGGTCCCGCACCGGCCGCGGCGGTGGGCCACGACCGCGACGGCAACGAGCCGCGCGACGCCAAGCTGTCGATGCTCGACGACGACAACCCGCTGCTGCCGTCGCTGGGCGAGGACACCGCCAGCCTCAGCGGCGGCGCTGGCGGCAACCCCGCCATCGCCCTGCCCGACGCCTACGAGGAACGGTTGCGTCAGGCCCGCGAAGCGGTCAAACAGGATTCCAAGCGCGTGGCGCAGGTCGTGAAGGGATGGGTCGCCAGTGAAGCCTGATGCGAATGCAATGAATGGCACCCAGCGCGCCGCCGTGCTGCTGCTGTCGCTCGGCGAGGCCGACGCGGCCGAGGTGCTCAAGCACATGGACCCCAAGGAGGTGCAGAAGATCGGCATCGCCATGGCGACGCTGAGCGGCATCTCGCGCGATCAGGTCGAGAAGGTCATGGAAGAGTTCAATGCCGAGTTGGGCAGCAAGACCTCGCTGGGCGTGGGCGCCGACGACTACATCCGCAACGTGCTGGTGCAGGCGCTGGGCGCCGACAAGGCCGGCAGTCTGATCGACCGCATCCTGCTGGGCCGCAACACCACCGGCCTGGACACCCTGAAGTGGATGGACCCGCGCTCCATCGCCGACCTGGTGCGCAACGAGCATCCGCAGATCATCGCCATCGTGATGGCGCACCTGGACAGCGACCAGGCCGCCGAGGCGCTGAAGCTGCTGCCCGAGCGCACCCGCGCCGACGTGCTGATGCGCATCGCCACCCTCGACGGCATCCCGCCGCACGCGCTCAACGAGCTCAACGAGATCATGGAGCGGCAGTTCTCCGGCAACCAGAACCTGAAGTCGTCCAACGTGGGCGGGGTCAAGGTCGCGGCCAACATCCTCAACTTCCTGGACAGCGGCTCGGACCAGGGCGTGCTGTCGGCGATCAGCAAAATCGACGCCGACCTGGGCAGCCGCATCCAGGACCTGATGTTCGTGTTCGACAACCTGGTGGAGCTGGACGACCGCGGCCTGCAGACCATGCTGCGCGAAGTCAGCGGCGACCGGCTCGGCCTGGCCCTGCGCGGCGCCGACATCAAGGTGCGCGACAAGATCACCAAGAACATGTCCCAGCGCGCCGCCGAGATCCTGCTGGAAGACATGGAGGCGCGCGGCCCGGTGCGCCTGTCCGACGTGGAAGCCGCGCAGAAGGAGATCCTGGCGATCGTGCGGCGCCTGGCCGACGAAGGCGTGATCAGCCTGGGCGGTAGCGGTGCGGAGGCCATGGTATGAACGGCAACGTGGTGCGTTGGCTGGCGCCGGAACTCGATGCCCCGTCCGCGCTGGCGGCGCTGCCCTACGAAGACGCGCTGCCGGACGAGCCGGTGCTGCGTCCGCCGAGCCTGGAGGAGATCCAGGCGATCGAGGCCGCGGCCCAGCACGAAGGCTTCGAGCGCGGCCACGCCGAGGGCCTGGCCCAGGGCCAGGCCGAGATCCGCCGCCTCACCGCGCAGATCGAAGGCATCCTGGACAACTTCTCGCGGCCGCTGGCGCGGCTGGAGAACGAGGTGGTCGGCGCGCTCGGCGAGCTGGCCGTGCGCATCGCCGGCAGCCTGGTCGGCCGCGCCTACCAGGCCGACCCGGTGCTGCTGTCGGAACTGGTCGCCGAGGCGCTGGACGCGGTCGGCGGCGCGCGCCGCGACGTCGAGGTGCGCCTGCACCCGGACGACATCGCCGCGCTGACCCCGCTGCTGACGCTGATGGATCAGGGCATCCGGCTGGTGCCGGACCTGAGCCTGAGCCGCGGCGACCTGCGCGTGCACGCCGAATCGGTGCGCATCGACGGCACCCTCGAGGCGCGCCTGCGCGCGGCCCTGGAAACGGTGATGCGCAAGTCCGGAGCGGGCCTGTGAGCGCGCTGTCCGGCACCCACCCCGCCGACTGGCTGGATGCACGCAACCTGCGCCTGGCCGGCCGCCTCGGCAAGCTCGATCTGGACGTGGCCGCCGGCCGCGGCCTGATCCGCGAAGGCATCCTGCGCCGCGCGGTCGGCCTGACCCTGGAAGCGGTCGGCTGCGAGGCGCCGATGGGCGCCACCTGCAAGGTCGAGGTCGACGGCGGCTGGGTCGACGCGGAAGTCGTCGGCTTCTCCGGCGACCGCACCTCGCTGATGCCCAGTGCCGAAACCCACGGCCTGCTGCCCAACGCGCGGGTGGTGCCGCTGCACCGCCGCGGCGGCGTCGAAGTGGGCGAAGGTCTGCTCGGCCGGGTGATCGACTCGGACGGCGTGCCGCTGGACGGCAAGGGTCCGATCCGCGCCGAAGGCTCGGTGGGCATGGCCGGCGTGTCGATCAACCCGCTGGCGCGCGAACCGATCACCACCCCGCTGGACGTGGGCGTGCGCGCGATCAACGCGCTGCTGCCGATCGGCCGCGGCCAGCGCGTGGGCCTGTTCGCCGGCTCCGGCGTCGGCAAGTCCACCCTGCTGGGCATGATGACCCGCTACACCGCCGCCGACGTGATCGTGGTCGGGCTGATCGGCGAACGCGGCCGCGAAGTGCGCGATTTCGTCGAGACCACCCTGGGCGAGGAAGGCCTGCGCCGCGCCGTGGTGGTCGCCGCCCCGGCCGACCGACCGCCGCTGGCGCGCCTGCACGGCGCCTACCGCGCCACCGCCATCGCCGAGTGGTTCCGCGACCAGGGCCTGAACGTGCTGCTGCTGATGGACTCGCTGACCCGCTTCGCCCAGGCCCAGCGCGAGATCGGCCTGTCGGTGGGCGAGCCGCCGACCACCCGCGGCTATCCGCCGTCGGTGTTCGCCAAGCTGCCGGCGCTGGTCGAACGCGCCGGCAACGGCGCCAAGGGCCGCGGCTCGATCACCGCCTTCTACACCGTGCTCACCGAAGGCGACGATCCGCAGGACCCGATCGCCGATGCCGCGCGCGCCATCCTCGACGGCCACATCCTGCTGTCGCGGCGCGTCGCCGACAGCGGCCTGTACCCGGCCATCGACGTCGAGTCCTCGGTCAGCCGCGTGGTCCAGGACATCGCCGACGAGCCGTGGCGGATGCGCATCCGCTCGCTGAAGCGGTTGGTGGCCGCGTACTCGGCCAACCGCGACCTGATCACCATCGGCGCCTACCAGCGCGGCAACGATCCGGCCGTGGACGAAGCGCTGGAGCGCTGGCCGGAGATCATGGAATTCCTCGGACAGGACGTCGCCAAAGCCGCAGATCTGCCCCACAGCCAGGCCGCCCTCAAGCGCCTGGTCGACCGCGAGAACTAAGCCATGATGCAATCGCAACGTCTCGATCCCCTGCTCCGCCGCGCCCAGCAGCACGAAGACGAGGTCGCGCGCGATCTCGCCGAGCGCCAGCGCGCCCTGGCCACCCACGAGTCGCGGCTGGAGGAACTGCGCCGCTACGCCGAGGAGTACGCCAACAGCCAGATGGCGGCGACCAGCCTGGCGCAACTGGCCAACCGCCGCGCCTTCCTGGACCGGCTGGAGAGCGCGGTGCAGCAGCAGTGCCAGACCGTGGACCGCAACCGCGAAAAGGTGGAGATGGAGCGCAGCCGGCTGCTGCTGGCCAGCCGCGACAAGCAGGTGCTGGAACAGCTCGCGGCCAGCTACCGCGCGCAGGAACGCAAGGTCGACGACCGCCGCAGCCAGCGCGAGATGGACGACCTGGGCGCGCGCCGCGCGCGCCTGGCGGCCACCGCCGACGAACACGATGACGGAGACGGACGATGAACAACGCGCTTTCCGCGCTGGGCGGCAGTGGCCGCGCCAGCCAGATCGGCGGCGGCAACGACACGCAGGGCACCGACCGCGCCGGCGGCAAGGACAAGGACTTCGCCAAGCTGCTCGGCGGCGGCGGCGGCTCGGCGCGTACCACCGCGCCCAAGCCCGCCGCCCGCGAGACGCCCAAGCCGGCGCAGAACGCCGGCAAGGACCAGGCGGACAAGCGTCCGGCCGCCGCGGACGACACCGCCAGCGACCCCGCGCGCACCGCGCAGGCCGGCGACAAGGTCGCCCAGGACGCCGAGAAGAGCAGCACCGAGACCAAGGCCTCGGGCAGCGACAAGGGCAAGGCCAAGACCGAAGACAAGCACGAGGACGCCAAGCCCGACGACAGCGCCTGGCCGCCGGCCGGGCTGGCCGGCATCGGCCTGGGCCTGCTACCGGCGCTCGGCGCGGCGGTGCTGCCTGCGGCCACCGCGACCCCGCTGGG
>NZ_AQOK01000502.1:0-1063 GCF_000364645.1 Xanthomonas sp. SHU 308
CCTCCACCCGTTGCGGCAGCGCCGACCGCAGCCGCCAGCGGGTCAGCGCGCTGAGCGGGCGCTCGGTCTGCAGCACGGCGTCGGCCGTCAGCCGGGTGCCGGGCGGTGCCTGCCGCGGCAGGTCCAGGGCGACCAATTGCCGGCGGTCGGTCGGTTCCACCTCGAGCTGGTAGTCCCAGCCGCCGGGTGCGAGCTGGATCGTGGGTGCCGGCGCGAAGGCGTTGTCGCGCGGCGCACGCCAGGTCTGGCCATCGAAGTCCCACAGCACCGGCCCGCGCCAGTAGCGCTGCGCCGGTGCCGGCACCGGGCCGAAGAACTGCACACGCAATGCGGGGGTGTCGTCGGCCAGCAGGTCCAGCCACTGCCCCGGACTCATCGAGTCCGACAGGCCGGGACGGCCCAGCGCACGTTCCGGCACGCCCCACAACGGCGAACCCAGGCGCGGGAATAGCCAGAACGCGGCGAGCGCCAGCGGCAGGCCCAGCGCCAGCAGACGGCCGACGCCGCGCAGTTGCCCGCGCAGCGGCCGCCGCGCGCTGTGCCCTTCCTGGTCGGCCAGGCGCTGCATGCACAGCAGGGCCGCGATCACCGCGGCCAGCCCCAGCGCCATCGTCACCGGCCCCTGGTCGAGCAGGAAGGCGGCGAACGGCGCGAACAGGGCGAAGCCGAGCAGGCTGCGCGCATCGCGCAGGCTCTTCAGTTCCGAGGGCTTGATCGCCAGCATCGCCGCCAGCAGTGCGCAGCCGGTGTCGCGGCCGAAGCGCAGGCCGACCTGCCAGTACAGCGCCGCGAGCATGACTGCGACCAGGGCCAGGCGCAGCAGCGCCGGCAGCGGCCGCCACGCCGAACTGGCGCCGATCAGCAGCGCGGACAGCGCGATCAGCCAGGCCAGTGTCGCGGGCAACTGCAGCAGCAGCGGCAGCAAGGCCAGCAGCGCCGCGCCCAGCGCCCAGGCGCGGCTGGCGGCGTGCAGTGCGGGCGAGTGTGGCTCAGTCATGCGGCAGCAGCGCCAGCGCGCGCAGGCACAGATGCCGGTGCTGCGGGCCGCGGCCCGGCCCCAGCG
>NZ_AQOK01000503.1:0-1249 GCF_000364645.1 Xanthomonas sp. SHU 308
CCGCCGCCGGCTGCCCCGGTCGCCCCGCCGCCGCCGCCGGCCGCTGCGCCGAGCTGCGCCGACCTGGACGACGATGGTGACGGCGTCAACAACTGCGACGACAAGTGCCCGAACTCCCAGCCTGGCCAGACCATCGGTCCGGACGGCTGCCCGGTGCCGGTGTCGATCGACCTGAAGGGCGTCAACTTTGACTTCAACAAGGCGAACCTGCGTCCGGACGCCGTGGCGATCCTGGGCGAGGCCACCGAGATCCTGAAGCGTTACCCCGACCTGCGCGTCGAGGTTGCCGGTCACACCGACTCGAAGGGTACCGAAGCCTACAACCAGAAGCTGTCCGAGCGCCGCGCCCGCGTCGTGTACGACTACCTGACCAAGAACGGCGTGGACGCTTCGCGTCTGGTCGGTCCGATCGGCTACGGCGAGAGCCGTCCGATTGCTCCGAACACCAACCCGGATGGTTCGGACAATCCGGAAGGCCGTGCCAAGAACCGTCGTACCGAGCTGAACGTCCAGAACTAATCGGACGCTTCCAGCCTCAAGCAAAGCCCGGCCTCGTGCCGGGCTTTGTTTTTGTGGGTGGAAATGTATGTCGGTGTCGTTGTGGGAGCGGCTTCAGCCGCGACAGACGTCCCGGAAATGCCTGCCGCGGCGGAGGCCGCTTCTGCAGGATGCACAAAGCATTCAAGCTGAATTTTTTCAGCAATCCCAACTATTTAGCGCGTGTAATGCCGGTAACAGTTGAAAGCACGCCGGGGCCTGCCTACACTCGCTCGTCGACTCGCCTGAATGGAAAAAAACCGATGCTGCGTATCGTGACGGCCAGCCTGCTCGCGCTTGCCCTGATTCCTGCGGCCCACGCCGCACCGGATTGCTCCGGCGATCTGCTGCCCAAGCCGCTGGCGCTGCCGGCCACGGTTGCCGCGCCGGTCGCTTCGGAACTGTTCAGCCGCAACGTGCAGCTGGGCATGCCCAGCGGCGTGCTGACCCAGTCCTACAGCAGCGACCAGTCGCTGGACCGCGTGCTGCTGCGGCTGCGCGCCGAAGGCTGCCAGAGCTTGGCCAACGCCACCCCGGGCGCGGTGAAGCCGAACGATCCGGCCGCCTACAAGCCGGCCACCGCCTTCGACAACACGCCGTGGCGGTTCGACATGAGCCAGAACGGCAAGCGCATGACCGCCGAGGAGTTCGACGCCTGGATGAAGGCGCGTGGCGTGCGCGTGGTCAAGGCGCGTCCGGCCGCTGCACCTGC
>NZ_AQOK01000504.1:0-1318 GCF_000364645.1 Xanthomonas sp. SHU 308
GGCGGCGCCTTGGGCGGCGGCGGCGGCGGGGCCTTGGGCGGCGCGCTGCTGCACGCGGCCAGCATCAACAAGGCACTCGCGGCGAGGGGCAATCCATAACGCATCGACATCGACTCCTGTGGCAGGGCGAAACTAGAGGGGCGGCCGTGCAGACCCCATGAAGGTGCACGGGGCGCAGTCTAATCGTGCGGGATTGGGGATTGGGGATTGGGGATTGGGGATTCGCAAGAGCGTAGCGCCAGGCGGTTCGGCGCAATGACCTGCGACGTCATGCCGCAACACGCGCCGCATGCAGCGGGCGACATCGGACCGGACGTGGGGCCTCGCCGTTGCGAATCCCCAATCCCCAATCCCACCCCTCAGCGCCGCCGCCGCCCCGGCCCCAGCTTGCGGGTGACGGTGTTGCGGCCCACGCCCAGGCGGGCGGCGGCTTCGGCGCGGCGGCCCTGGGTGAAGCGCAGCGCCACTTCCAGCAGCGCCTTGTCGAAGCGTTCGCGGGCCTCGGCATGCAGGCCCTCGGCGCCGTCGGACAGGCGCTGCTGCGCCCAGGCCGACAGTTGCGTATCCCACTCGCCGCCGTCGCCGCTGCGCTCGCGGCGGCCGCCGCGCAGCAGGGCGGCCTCGACGTCGCCGGCATCGATGATTTCCGCCGGCGCCAGCGCGGCCAGACGCCAGCACACGTTCTCCAGTTCGCGCACGTTGCCCGGCCAGGGATAGGCGCGCAACGCGTCCAGCGCCGCCGGCGCCAGCCGCTTGGGCGGGGTGTCGAGCTTGCGCGCGGCCATCGCCAGGAAGTTCTCGGCCAGTTGCGGCACGTCGGCGCGCCGCTCGCGCAGCGGCGGCAACTGCAATCGCACCACGTCCAGGCGGTGCAACAGGTCGGCGCGGAAGCGGCCCTGTTCGACCAGCGCCTCCAGGTCCTGGTGGGTGGCGGCGATCACCCGCACGTCGACCCGGATCAGTTCGCGGCCGCCGACGCGGAAGAATTCGTTCTCGGCCAGCACGCGCAGCAGCCGGGTCTGCAGCGGCAGCGGCATATCGCCGATCTCGTCGAGGAACAGGGTGCCGCCGTCGGCCTGTTCGAAGCGGCCGATGTGGCGGCGCTGGGCGCCGGTGAAGGCGCCGGCCTCGTGGCCGAACAGCTCGCTCTCCAGCAGTTCGGCCGGGATCGCGGCGGTGTTGAGTGCGACGAACGGCTTGCGCGCGCGCGGCGATTCGGTGTGCAGCGCGTGCGCCACCAGTTCCTTGCCGGTGCCGGTCTCGCCGTTGATCAGCACCGACAGCGGCGCCTGCGCCAGCCGGCCGATGGCGCGGAACA
>NZ_AQOK01000505.1:0-3146 GCF_000364645.1 Xanthomonas sp. SHU 308
GCGCGCATCGCCGGGGTGTCGCCGATCAGTTCGGTGCTGCCCTGCCCGGCCGGCGCCACTGCCGGTGCCGCGGCGATGGCGCTGCCGGGATCGGGCAGCGCGCGTGCGGCCAGCGCCACCGCATCGTCCAGGTCGAACGGCTTGGACAGGAACTCGTGGGCGCCGCCGCGGAACGCGCCGGCGGTGCTGGCCACGTCGGTGTAGGCGGACATCACGATCACCGGCAGTTGCGGGTGCGCGGCCTTGAGCTTGTCCAGCAGCACCAAGCCGTCGTCGCCGGGCATGCGCACGTCGGTGAACAGCAGGTCGGGCATGGGCCGCTGCGCCAGCGCCTGCAGCGCGGCGGCGGCGCTGTCGAAGCCGTCGACGCTGTAGCCGGCGTCGCGCAGTGCGGTGGACAGCACGAAGCGCACCGAACGGTCGTCGTCGACCACCCAGATACGTTGCGTTCCTTGCAGGGAGTCGGTCATCGCAGTGCTCCTAATCGGTGTCCGCTGCGCGCTGCGGCAGCAGCAGGGTGAACACGGTGTGGCCGGGGCGGGAGCGGTAGGTCAGCGAGCCGGCATGCTCGCGCGCCACCTGCTGGGCCAGCGCCAGGCCCAGGCCGCTGCCTTCGGCGCGGCCGCTGACCAGCGGCAGGAACAGGTGTTCGGCCAGTTCCTCGGGCACGCCGCGGCCGTCGTCGACGATCTCCAGGCGCAGGCCGCGCGCGTGCACGCGATCGCGGATGCGCTGGCCGTGCTCGACGCGGGTGCGCAAGGTGACCTGCGCCGCGCCGGCCTGGATCGCGTTGCGCACCAGGTTCCACACCGCCTGGGTGAGGCGGTCGGCATCGCCGAGGAATTCGGGGATGCTGGGGTCGTAGTCGCGCTGCAGGCGCACCGACCAGCCGCCTTCGTTCTCGGCCAGGCGCAACACCCGCTCCAGCACCGCGTGGATGTTGAGCATGGCGTGCGGGCGCGCCGGCGCCGGCGACAGCAACTGGTCGAGCAGGCTGTTGAGGCGCTCGATCTCCGCGCCGATCAGTTCGATCAGTTCGCGCTCGTCCTCGTCGCGGTGCTGGGCGCGGCGCGCCAGCAGCTGCGCGGCGCCCTTGAGCCCGGCCAGCGGATTGCGCAGTTCGTGGGCCAGGCCCTTGAGCGCCGCGCTGAGCGCGTTCGGCAGCGCCTGCGCCGGGTCCGGCGTGGGGAATTCGTCGACCGGGTGCGCTTCCAGCAGCCAGCCGCCGTCGTCCAGCCGCGACAGCCAGCCCTCGGCGAAGCGCGGCGGCTCGCCGGGCACGGCCAGGGCCATGCGGTGCAGGCGCAGCACGTCGCGCTCGTCGTTGCGCAGGAACCGTGCGAGCGCATCGCCCTGCACTTCCAGCGAGGCCAGCGGCTGGTCGAGCAGGCGCCGCACGCTGACCCCGAGCCAGCGCGCGAAAGCGGGATTGGCGCCGCGCAGGCGGCCGTCTGTATCGGCCCAGACCACCGGGGTGCCAAGGGCGGAAAGCGGGGGCGGCGGGGTGTTCATGGCCATTGCACCAATGTAGTGCAAAGCCGAGCAGGCGGCACGGGCGAGCGGCGCATGGCGCGACCGCTGCCCTCGCGGATGGCGCGGCGTGCAGCCGCCTGCGGACCGGGTGACGCCAGCACCGGACCTTGCATCGCGACGCAACCAGGAATCTTGCGGAAAGCCGGGGGTGTGGCGAGGCGAATGGCCACGCGGAATACCTCGATCTTTTGAGAATGGCCGGCGCTTCCCCCCAGGAAGCGCCGGCGAAGGCCGCGGCCGCGTGGACCGGCCACCAGCGCCGGCCACCAGCGCCGGCCACACGTACTGCGACAAGGCCCGCGACCGCCGTCGCGGGCCGGCGAAACTCACAACTCGTAGGCGGATTCGCCATGCGAGGTGATGTCCAGACCCTCGCGCTCGGCGTCTTCCGGCACGCGCAGGCCGATCACCAGCTTGGCGATCAGGAAGCCGACCACCGAGACCACGCCGATCCAGCCGACGGTGATCAGCACGCCTTCGGCCTGCACCAGCACCTGGTGGCCCATGGTCACGCCCTCGGCGTAGCCCATGCCGCCCAGCGCCTTGTCGGTGAACACGCCGGTGAGGATCGCGCCGACGATGCCGCCGACGCCGTGCACGCCGAACACGTCCAGGGTGTCGTCGGCATTGAGCAGCTTCTTCAGCCCGGTCACGCCCCACACGCAGATCACGCCGGCGGCCACGCCGATGGCGATGGCGCCGAACGGCCCCACGGTGCCGGCGGCGGGGGTGATGCCGACCAGGCCGGCGACCATGCCCGAGGCCACGCCCAGCGCCGAGGACTTGCCCTTGATCACCTTCTCGGTCAGCGACCAGGCCAGCACCGCCGCGGCGGTGGCCAGCAGGGTGTTGAGGAAGGCCAGTGCGGCGGTGGCGTTGGCTTCCAGCGCCGAGCCGGCGTTGAAGCCGAACCAGCCCACCCACAGCAGCGAGGCGCCGACGAAGGTCAGGGTCACGTTGTGCGGCTTCAGCGCGGTGTGGCCGAAGCCCAGGCGCTTGCCGACGAAGTACGAACCGACCAGACCGGCCACGCCGGCGTTGATGTGGACCACGGTGCCGCCGGCGAAGTCCAGCGCGCCCTTGCCGAACAGGAAGCCGGGGGCCGACCACACCATGTGCGCCAGCGGCAGGTAGCCGAAGGTGAACCAGATGACCACGAACAGCAGCACCGCGGCGAACTTCACCCGCTCGGCGAAGGCGCCGACGATCAGCGCGCCGGTGATGCCGGCGAAGGTCAGCTGGAAGGCGACGAACACGTACTCCGGCAGCTTGAAGCCCTTGGAGAAGGTGTCGGCCAGCGTGGTGGTGTCGACGCCGGCCAGCAGCGCCTTGTGCAGCGTGCCGATGAACGGACCGCCGTCGGCGAACGCCAGGCTGTAGCCGTACACCACCCACAGCACCGCGATCAGCGAGAACACCACGCCGACCTGGATCAGCACCGACAGCACGTTCTTGGCGCGGACCATGCCGCCGTAGAACAGCGCCAGGCCGGGCACCACCATCAGCAGCACCAGCAGCGTGGAGGTGAGCATCCAGGCGACGTCGCCCTTGTCCACCACCGGCGCCGGCGTGGCCGCGGCTGCGGCCGCGGCCGGCGCGGCGGCCGGTGCGGG
>NZ_AQOK01000506.1:0-1174 GCF_000364645.1 Xanthomonas sp. SHU 308
CCGCGGCGGCCGCGCTGGCGCAACTGCAGGCGCAGGGCCAGCTGCGCATCCGCGCCGGGCGCCTGCTGCGCGCGCGGCTGGGCGAAACCGCGGTGGAAGCGGTGATCCGCGATCGCGCCAGCAGCAACGCGCGCACCGAGGACTTCGACGTGCTGATCCGCGCCACCGGGCTGGACACCGACGTCGCCCGCACCAGCCATCCGCTGGTCGCCACGATGCGCGACGCCGGCCTGCTGCAGGCCGATCCGCTGGGCCTGGGGCTGCAGGTGGACGAGCGCCTGCGGGTGCGCGACGGCAGCGGCCATCCGGTCGCCGGGCTGTACTGCATCGGGCCGCTGCTGCGTGGCGTGCTGTGGGAGATCACCGCGGTGCCGGAACTGCGTACCGCCGCGCAGCGCCTGGCCGAGGAGCTGGCGACGCTGGCGCAGGTGCGCACCGGGAATGGCAGTGTTGGCGAAGCGCGGCAGCGGCAGGCGTTCTAGCGGACGGATCCGGTGCGGCGTGGACGTGGCGTGGGAGGCAACTCTCACGACGCTGCAGCGCGCTTTCCCGATAATCCAATGCGTCGGGACTGACGTCCCTCCCACAGTGCACCCGGCAGGCTCGCCGCAAGCCGCTTGGGAGGCGCGAGGTGAGTCGCGACAGCGCCATCGGCAATGCGTCGCCGACGCGGACGTCGCTCCCACAAGGGCGCGCATCGGCGGCTGGCTCGCCGGCTACAGCGTCGGCTGCGCGCCGCCGCCCACCCAGGCCTCCACTTCGCCCGGCGCGAACGGGCCGAGCTTCTGCCTGACGATGCGGCCGTCGGCGTCGATCAGCACGCTGTACGGCAGCAGGCCCTGGGTGTCGCCCAGGCGCACGCTGGCGTCGGCCGGGCCGGGCGTCTCCAGCGCGATCGGGTAGCCGATCGGCACTCGCTGCAGGAAGTCGCGCACGTCTTCGGCGCGGTCCAGGGCGATGCCCAGCACCTGCAGGCCGTCGGCTGGTTGCGCGCGCGCCAGCCGGTCCAGTTCCGGCATCTCGCGCACGCAGGGTTCGCACCAGCTCGCCCAGACGTTGACCAGCAGCGGCCGGCCGCGGAACTGCGCCAGGGTCAGGTGGCCGCCGTCGAGCGTGGGCAGGCGCAGCGCCGGGGCGGAATCGCCCGGGCGCGCCGCGGCGACCGGCGGCGCGG
>NZ_AQOK01000507.1:0-2546 GCF_000364645.1 Xanthomonas sp. SHU 308
GGCGACCGCCTTGGCCGCCGGCGCTGGCGGCGCGTCGGTCCGATGCTCGGCTTCGCGCGCGATCAGCGCTGCCCAGTCGGCGTCCAGCGCCGCCCAGTCCTGCGCGTGCGTCGGCGCCGGGCGCGCATCCTCGCGGCATTGCAGGTCCACCTGCCGGTGCAGCAGATCGCGTACCTGGCGGTAGAACGCCGAGTCGTAGGCGCCACGGAACATCATCGCCAGGTCGTCGCTGTCCTGCCAATGGGTCTTGCGCCCGAGCTGGTCCTTGACCTGCTGGTAGAACACGGTGCCGGGCAGGGGATAGGACACGCTGACGCCGATGTCGTCCGGGCGCGCCTGCGCCACCAGCCGGCGCGTGGCGAGGATGTCGTCGAGTTGCTCGTCCAGGTAGCCCAGCTGCAGGAAGAAGCCGACGCGGATGCCCTGCGCGCCCAGCCGCTGGCGCGCGGCGATCACGCCGTCCACATCGGTGCCCTTGGTCATCTTGTCGAGGATGCGCTGGCTACCGCTCTCCGCGCCGATCCAGGCCTCGCGGCAGCCGGCTCGCGCCAGGGCGGCGGTCATGCGCTCGCTGCACAGGTCGGCACGGGTCTGGATGGTGAAGGGCACCGCGCCGTCGGCGGCGGCCAGCGCATCGGCGAAGTCCTCCACCCAGTCCACGTGGAAGCCGAAGATGTCGTCGGCCATCCACACATGGTCGGGCGCGAAGCTGCGCTTGAGCTGGGTCATCTCCGCGGCCACGTCCTGCGCCTCGCGGCGCTTGTAGTGATTGCCCCAGATCGGCTTGGCGCACCAGTTGCAGCGGAACGGGCAGCCGCGCGAGGCGGCCATGTTCAGGCTGAAATGGCCGTGTCGCTGCTGCCAGAACGCGCGGTAGCGCGGGATATCCAGCAGGTCCCAGGCCGCCGTCACCGACAGCCGCGGATCCGGCGGCCGCGCGCCGATCTGCGCGCGCTTGAGTTGCGGCAGCACCGCGCTGGCCACCTCGGCGAGGCCGGCCACCCAGCGCGCCGGGTCGATGTCCGGTTCCGCCTGCAGCCGCGCCACCAGTTCCAGCAAGGCCGCGATGCCTTCGCCGATCAGCACCGCGTCGGCACCGGCCGCAAGGAACGCCTCCGGATGGTCCGAGGCGTCGGAGCCGGCGACGATCACCCGGCTGCCGCTGGCGCGCGCCTCGGCGATCATCCGGCACGCGGCCTCGCGCATCCGGCTCAGGCACATCTTGGTGAGGAAGTTGAAGTTGTCCTCGTAGAACACCACCAGGTCCGGCCGCTGCGTGCGGACGGCGTGGTCGTAGTCCTCCACGCCCTCGGCCAGCATCGCGTCGAACAGCGTCACCTGGTGTCCGTGCTGACGCAGCAGTGCCGCCACCTGCAGCGTGGCCAGCGGCGGGTACGGCTTGCCGCGTTCCCATTGCTTGGGGTCGTAGCGCAGGAAGTAGGAGTGGCTGACCTGGATCTTGAGCATCGGCGAAAGGTCTCGTTCGGCGCCGCGGGGGAGGGGCGCATGCAGCGATGGCCGCGCGCAGGTGGCCGTGGCGGTAGGTGCCGTGGCTGCGCCGTTTGGTTGCGCGAAACACCGGCATGACCCCGCGCAACCTTTGGCCGCGGCAGGCGCACCCACGCTGCATCCACCCAAGCGACTCTTCTCCGATGCAGCGATCGACCGTGCGTGTTCTGGACGTGGCAACAAGCGACCACGCCACGCCAGTCGTCACTGCGGGCGGTGCCTGCGATCCGTTCCACACCCAGCTGCGGCGCCCCCACACCCTCAGCAAACAGCTGCTGGGTGGACGCTTCCACTTCGAGAGCAACAGTCCGGCGCTGCTGGCCTTGGTGGAAGCGGCATTCGGCGCGGTGCCGGCGCATCGCCTGCCGGAGAGCGCCGCGTTCCGCATCGAACTGACCCTGGTGGACCGCGGCGACGCGCCCTACGCGCTGGCAATGGAGCCGCCGCCGGTGCAGACCCATTCCGGCGCGGGTGTATTGAGCGGGGTGATCGATGCGCACAACTACGTCGTGCTGGTGCCCGAGCAGCGCAGGGCATTGGTGGTGGTGTCCGAGGACATGCTCGCGCACGCCTACCACGTGCGTTACGAACTGATCGAGTTCGCCGTGTTCGTGCTTGCCGCGCACGGCATGCGCCTGGTGCCGCTGCACGGCGCCTGCGTCGGCCGCGACGGCCGCGGCGTGCTGCTGCTCGGCGGCAGCGGCGCCGGCAAGTCGACCCTGGCGCTGCACAGCCTGCTGCGTGGGCTGGAGTTCCTTGCCGAGGACGCGCTGTTCGTCGCCCCGCACTACCTGCTCGCCACCGGCATCGGCAACTTCCTGCATCTGCGGCCGGAACTGTTGCACCTGCTCGATCCGCAGACCCGCGCCTGGATCGCCGCGGCGCCGATGATCCGCCGCCGCAGCGGCGCGCTGAAGCACGAGGTGGACATCCGCCAGTGCGAGGGGCGCCTGGCACAGGCGCCGTTGCGGCTGACCGCGGCCGTGTTCGTCTCGTCCACCATGGCCGCCGATCCGCAGCGGCTGCTGCAGCCGATG
>NZ_AQOK01000508.1:0-1857 GCF_000364645.1 Xanthomonas sp. SHU 308
CGCGGACGTGGCGGCACGCCTGGCCGCGGACCAGCCCTATGCCGCGGGCCAGCCGCACTGGCCGTTGTTCGCGCGCCAGTTGCAGCGGCTGGGCGTGTACGAACTGCAGCGCGGCACGCATCCGGAGGCCTCGGTCGATGCGCTGCAGACACTGTTGGCCTGATCTCGTGCAAGACGTGACGGTGCCTGCGACGTGCATCGCCGGCGCAGGGGAGTGCGGATGGCGCACCGCGTCGATGGTCCGCCGCATGGATACCCATCGATGAGCACACGTCCGGAACCGGCATCGCACTTGCTGCGCGCCTTCGTCGCCGTGCTCGGCCGCGGCGAACACCTGCGCATTGCCTGGTACGTGCTGCTGTCGCTGCTCGGCGCGCTGGCCGGCGCGCTGGCCGCGGTCGCGCTGGTGCCGCTGGTGCAACCCGGCCACGTGCTGACCCTGGCCGGCCACGCCTTGCCGTTGCCGACCGGCTTCCTCGCGCAGACCCTGCTGTTCGTCGCCGCCAGCAGCGGCTTCGCCCTGCTGCGTTGGTGGGGCACACGACTGGCCGCGGACCTGGCCAGCCGCCACGCGCTGGACCTGCGCCGGCAGGTGCATGCGCGCCTGCTGCAGGCGCCGCTGCCGGCCCTGGCCGATGCCAGCTCGGCGGAAATCGCCAACCTGCTCACCTACAACGTCGAGATCGTGGTGCAGGGCTTCAGCGCGCTGCTGCAACTGCTGGTGGCGGCGATCACCGCGGCGGTGAGCCTGGCCGCGGCGTTCCTGGTCTCGCCCATGCTGGTGCTGGCACTGCCGCCGCTGCTGGCGCTGGGCCTGCTCGCCTTCCGCATCGCCGGCCACGAACAGGCCCGGGTGAGCCGCGAGTACGTCGCCGACATGACCCGGCTGTTCTGGCTCAGCGAGGATTTCCCGCGGCGCCTGCGCCACGTGCGCTCGTTCGCCCGCGAGGCGCGCGAGCAGGAAGCCTACGAGGCGATCGCCGGTCGGCTCGCCTATGGCTACGCGCGCCAGCAGGCGCTGGTCGCCTCCGGCCGCCTGTTGTTGGAACTGGCGGCGGTGGCGGCCATCGCCGCGATCATGCTGCTGGCCGGAGTGTGGCACGGCATCGACCGCGGCGCGCTGATCACCGTCGGCCTGCTGCTGGGGCGGCTGCTGCCGTACCTGGTCTCGACCCGGCAGAGCGTGCAGCAACTGCGCTCGGCCGCGCCTGCGCTGGAATTGTGGCAGCGCTACGTCGCGCTCGGCACGCTGCCAACGCCACCTGGCACCGTGGCGGCACAGCCCAGTGCGGCGACAGGAGCGACGGCGCCGATCCAGATCGAACGCATCGGCCTGGCGCCGCCGCTGGCCGCGGTGGCCTTGACCGGTCTGGTCCTCGCGCCGGGCACGCTGACCCTGATCAGCGGCCCATCCGGCGTCGGCAAGAGCAGCCTGATGGACGCGCTGGCCGGCATGGTCGCGCCACCGCAGTTCGCCGCGCACTGCGATGGCCGCGCGCTCGACTTCGCCGGCTACCGCGCCGCGCTGCAGCCCTTGGCCTATGTCGCCCAGGGCGTGCGGCCCTGGCAGCACAGCGTGCGGCACTGCCTCGCCTGGGCGGCACCGGCCGCGAGCGAGGCCGCGATGTGGGAAGCCCTGCGCGACGTCGGCCTGGCAGCGCGCCTGCAGGGCGGCGCCGGCCTGGACACCGCCGCACACGGCGCCGGCGCGCGCCTGTCCGGCGGCGAACTGCAGCGGTTGCTGCTCGCCCAGGTGCTGCTGCGGCAACCGCGCGTCGCCTTGCTCGACGAAGCCACCAGCGCGCTCGACGCCGTCGCCGAACAGCAGGTCCTGAGCACGTTGCGGCGGCGGGGGGC
>NZ_AQOK01000509.1:0-19819 GCF_000364645.1 Xanthomonas sp. SHU 308
TCGCACCGCCTCGGCCTGACTGCCATCGCCGACCACTGCGTGATGGTGCAACGCGGGACCGTGTCGCCGCTGCTGTTGGCTGATCGGGCGTCCTGAGCCGACAGCATCTCCTCCAGCACCTCATTCATGAGCAGGGCCACACGCTGCTCGGTCCGCTACAGCCTACTGCTTCGTGTGCGTCAGGCAGTCGGATATTTGGGACCAGCAGAAAAACAAAACCCCGCAAGCGGGGTCTTGTTCCTAGGCCATGCCATCTGGACAGGCAAGGCTAAATGGCCACACGCCCCCTACGGGATATCGCACTTCATCTTTCCATCCACGTAGTACGGCTTGGGGACGTCCGGATTCTGGCTGGTCTTCTCGAACACCACCTCGAACGAGTTGGGGTCCGGCTTGCCCTTGCGCTCAGTGCAGGCGTCCTGCAACTTCTTCTTGACCGCGGCGATGCCGGCGTCGCGGTTGGCACCGTCGGCGCTGTTGGTGAGATTGGCGACCTCGGCGAAAGCCGGCGAGGCGAGGCCCAACAAGCTTCCTGCGAACACGAGTGCGTGCAGCGTCTTCATGGCGTCTCCTTGTGTTGATGTCCGTACGCGGTGGGAGGCGTGCGTTGCGGCGCATGCGGCAATGCCCGGCGCCGCGGCCGCCCTCCAGCGCGGAGCTAGGATAGGGAGCGCTGGTTAAGACTTCGTAGGGATCGGCGCGCAAAACCGTCGCAGCAACATTCGACAGGTCAACGCAGCGCATTGACGCGGCGCTGGGTCTTCGGGCGGAGCGCATGCTTTGACATGCGCCGGCTCGCCCATGGACGCACAGGCCGCGCAGGACGACTCAGCGACTACTCGGTCCGCGGCGCCTCGTAGTTCTGCCCAGGCTGCAGCGTGGTGACGTAGGGGCCGTTCCAGTCGCGGTCGAAGATGCGCGTCAGTGTCTCGGCCGGTCCCTTGCCCTTGACGAACACCGAAGCGTCCACCGCGGTATTGAAGTAGCTCCATTCCCAGTTGCCGGTGCCGATCACGCTGCTGCGGTCGTCGGCCACCGCGTACTTGGCGTGCTCGACCCGCGCATACGGGATGAAGCCCTGCGGCGCCGGCGGCAGGCGGCTGAACTTCACCGCGATGTTCGGCAGCGCGGCCAGACTTTTCAGATAGGCCTGCATCGGTTCGCGCAGCGCCCAGTCGGCGACGATGATGTGCACCTGCACGCCGCGGGCGGCGGCGTCGCGGATGGCGCTGTCGACCGGCGCCCACCAGCCCTTGGGCCCGAAGCTGCGGATCGCCGAGAGCGTCATCACCTGGATGCGCAGCGCATGCTGGCTGGCGCGGATCATCTCGACCAGGGCCGGCTCCTCGGTGCTGACCCACGCCGGCTGCAGCGCCGGCGGGCTGAAGGCGGGGAAGGCGACCAGCGGCGCGTCGCTGCCGGCATCCAGCAGCACCGGATCGGTGGCGGTGACCGGAACGAAGTCCGGCGGCTGCACGCCGCGCGCCTGCGCCTTGGCCAGATTGCCTTCGTCGGCCAGGCGCCAGCTGTAGTCGAAGCTCGCGGCGAAGGTCTTGGCGAAGCGCGCGTCATCGATGCGCGCGCCGATCTCATGGATCTGCTCCAGCGCCCGCCAATCCCAGTTCTGGCTGCCGACGAATACGCTGGCGCCGTCGACGATCATGTACTTGGCGTGCAGCACGCCGCCTGTCAGCGTATCGACCGGCAGCACCCGCACGGTGATACCCGGCACCTTGCCCAGCCAGGCGACGCTGTCCGGGTTCTTGGCCAGGAAGGTGTGGTCGACCAGCAGGTGGACCGCCACCCCGGCGCGGGCGCGGGCGGCCAGTGCGTCCAGCACCGGCGTCAGGCCGGTGCCGGGCTTCTCGGAGATGTAGAACGCGGCGATGTCGATGCGCTGCCTGGCCCCGTTGATCATCGCCAGCCAGGTCTGCTGGGTGCGCGGCACGCCGGGTTCGCCGTAGACGCTGGCCTCGGGCACGCTCTCGACGATCTGGAACTGCGAGGGCTGCGGCCGGGCCTCGGCGCCGGTGGCTGCCGACAGCAGCAGGCAGGCCATGGCGGCGGACAGGAAGCGGCGTGCGGGATGCACGCTGGCGATGGAAGCGAGAGGCACGTTGGGTGTCCTTGCGGGAGCGTGGGAAGTGGATGCCGGGCGGCGATGCGCGTGCATGCTACCGGCAGCTGTCGTAGCTTGGCAGCCTGCTTTGCAGCGCATGTGTCAGTGAGATGGTCACGGCTAAGTTGGCGGTCCCGTCCAGGGGCGTCAGCGCTTCAAGGCAGAGCGCGCCACCAATGCGCACGCAGGCCGCGGCCGACCTTCATCGCTTGACCACTCACGGTCCTGATTGGATCAGGACGTCGCCATGCCGCGCCGTGCGGCGTTCGCAGAAGGAATGCATCGCCGTCCAACGGCACCGGCGACCACGTCGTGCCGCGCGAGAAGATTCAGGCCCGACCGTCGGCGAATGCGGCCTGCGCCTGCGCAAACCACTGCAGCACCTGCTGGCGATGCGGCTCGCCCCAACAACGCACGAATTGCTGGGTGTGGTGGTCGGTGAGGTCGTTGAGCGCGGCGATGCGTTGCGCGACGTAGGCAGGCTCCAGTCGCAGGCCGCAGTCGACCTCGATGCAGTGGCGCCAGGCGGTGTAGCTGTCGGGAATGATGGAAGAAGACATGAAGATCCCTGGAGTTCGGCGCCCATCGCGGCACAGGGCCGCCGTGCGAGGCGCGTCGGTGGTGGCCGGATGCGAACCGCGGCTGACTGACGGTAACGGCAGGCTTGCACCCGCGCTCGATAGTTCACTAATGTTATAGTGTAACTCAACCGATGCACTGCATATGCGACCTGGCATTCCCCTGATCCTGTTGCTCCTCTCCGCCAGCTCGCCAGCCACCGCTGCGATCCGCCACCATGGCCCGCACGTGCACGGCCAGGCCAACCTGGAGGTCGCCGTCGACGGCACCGCCGTGGACGTGCAGCTCAGCGCGCCCGGCATCGGCATCCTCGATTTCGAACACCCGACGCGCGATGCCGGCGAGCGCCAGCGGTTGGAGGCCGCGGTCGCCACCCTGCGCGGTGCGGGCTGGTTGCAGTTCCCGGTCGCGGCGGCCTGTTCGTTGCGCAGCGCGCAGGTCACCACCGAGGGCTACGACGTGGCGATGGCCGATCCGGACGAGCCCGGCCACAGCCACGCCGAGTTCCACGCCCGGTACGCGTTCAACTGCACGCAGCCGGCTAGCCTGGATCACCTGCAGGTGCTGTTGCCGCAACGTTTCCCGGGGCTGCACACGGTGCTGGTCGATGTCGCCACTGCTGCGGGCCAGGGCCGCACCGAGGTGGTGCCCGGGCAGACCCGGGTGAAGCTGCCGGAATGAACCAGCACCACGTCGTCGAACTGACCGAGCTGCGCTTCGGCTATCCCGGCGCCGCCGCACCGGTGCTGGACATCGCATCGTTTGCGCTGCCGCGTGGGCAGCAACTGTTGCTGCGCGGCGCCAGCGGATCGGGCAAGAGCACCTTGCTGGCGTTGATCGCCGGCGTGCTGCAGCCCACGGCCGGCTGCGTGCGCGTGGCCGGGCAGGACCTGGCGGCCTTGCGCAAGGCCGCACGCGATCGCTTCCGCGCCGACCACTGCGGCGTGGTGTTCCAGCAGTTCAACCTGCTGCCGTTCCTGAGCACCCGCGACAATATCGCGCTGGGCCTGCAGTTCTCGGCGCGCCGCGGCCGGCTGGCGGCGGGCACGCAGGCGCTGGACACCGAGATCGAGCGGCTGATGGTCGCGCTGGGCCTGGACGTGGCGGCGCTATGGTCGCGCCCGGCCGCGCGCCTCAGCGTCGGCCAGCAGCAACGCGTGGCCGCCGCGCGCGCATTGATCGCGCGGCCGCCGCTGCTGCTGGCCGACGAACCCACCTCCGCGCTCGACCCGGTCGCGGCACAGGCCTTCCTGCAGTTGCTGTTCGCCGAGTGCCGGCAGGGCGGCACCAGTTCGATCGTGGTCAGCCACGATCCGTCGATCGCGCCGCTGTTCGACGCCCAGGCCGACCTGGCCACGCTCAACCGCGCCGGCGCCGGAGGTGCACGATGAGCCTGTTGAAGCTGGCCCTGGCCAGCCTGCGCAGCCGGCGCCTGGGCGTGGCCTTGACCGTACTGGTGATCACCCTGAGCGTGACCCTGCTGCTGGGCGTGGAGCGGATCCGCACGCAGGCGCACGAAGGTTTCGCCAGCACCGTGTCCGGCACCGACCTGATCGTCGGCGCGCGCTCGGGCCCGGTGAACCTGTTGCTGTACTCGGTGTTCCACATCGGCGACGCCACCAACAACGTGTCGTGGAAGAGCTACCAGGACCTGAGCGCGATGCCCGAAGTGAAGTGGGCGGTGCCGCTGTCGCTGGGCGATTCCTACCGCGGCTACCGGGTGGTCGGCACCAGCACCGGCTTCTTCGAGCACTACCACTACGGCGCCAAGCATCCCCTGGCATTCGCGCAGGGCAGGGCGTTCGACGATCTCTACGATGCGGTGATCGGCGCCGACGTCGCCGCCGCGCTCGGCCGCCACCTCGGCGACGAGATCGTGCTGACCCATGGCACCGGGCGCATCAGCCTGGCCACCCATGCCGACAAGCCGTTCCGGATCGTCGGCATCCTGCGCCGCACCGGCACGCCGGTGGATTCCAGCGTGCTTGTGTCGCTGCAGGCGATCGAGGCGATCCATATCGACTGGCATTCCGGCGTGCGGCTTCCGGGCCACCACGTCAGCGCCGCGCAGGCGCGGGCGATGGACCTGACCCCGGACACCATCACCGCCTTCATGCTCGGCCTGAAGACCCGCATCGCCACCTTCTCGGTCCAGCGGCGGATCAACGAGTACCCGGAGGAAGCGATGCTGGCGATCATGCCCGGCGTCACCCTGCAGCAGCTGTGGGGCACGCTGGGCACGGCCGAAGGCGCCTTGCGCATGATCGCCTCGCTGGTGGTGCTGCTCGGCCTGGTGTCGATGGTCGCGCTGCTGGTGGCCACGCTGCAGGAGCGCCGGCGCGAGATGGCGATCCTGCGCGCGGTCGGCGCACGGCCGCGCGACATCGCCTGGTTGCTGCTGTTCGAGGCCGGCCTGGTCACCGTGGTGTCGTGCACACTGGCGCTGCTGGCGGTGACCGCGGCCAGCTGGCTGGCGCGCGGCTGGGTGCTCGATCATTTCGGCCTGGCGATCAACCGTGTCGCGCCCAGTGCCGCGGAGTGGGGCTGGCTCGGCTGCGTGCTGCTGGCCGGCGTGCTTGCCGGCATCGTGCCGGCCCTGCTGGCCTATCGCCGCACCCTGGCCGATGGCCTGTCGCCGGAGCTGTGAGCATGACCCGCTGGATCCTTCCCTTGCTGGCGCTCGCACTGCTGTGCGGCTGCGGCCGCCAGCAACAAGCCCCCATCCCGGAAAAAGCGCAAGCGACAGCGGCGGCGCAGCCAGCACCGACCAAGGAAGCGGCGATCAACCCGCCACTGGGCGAGCCCGATGCCGACGGCTATCGCGAGCTGGACTGGAGCGCGATGCTGCCGCCGGCCGAGCTGAAGGCGCTGGAAAATAGCGAGGAACCAGCGGTCAACCACACCGGCAAGCGTGCGATGCCGCAGACCGGCACCTACAACACCGTGGCCGCCGTGCTGGCGCGCAAGGTGCGCCTGCCGGGCTACGTGGTGCCGCTGGACAGCGACGACGCCGGCCGCGTGCGCGAGTTCCTGTTCGTGCCGTACTACGGCGCCTGCATCCACGTGCCGCCCCCGCCGCCGAACCAGATCGTGCATGTGCGCCTGGATACCCCGATCGACCCGCCCGACATGTACAGCCCGTTCTACCTGAGCGGCCAACTGCGCGCGGAAACCCTCCACGGCGAACTCGCCGGCACCGCCTACACGATGGAGCAGGCGCACCTGCATCCCTATGAAAAAGGCTGATCGCCATTTCCTGCTGACTGGAGTGCTGTGCCTGCTGGCGGGCTGCCACGGTGATGGCGGGAAGCAGCCTGACACGACGCCGGCACCATCGCCGGCAGCGACGCATGCGACCGCAGCCGCCGACGCCGTCCCGGACACAGTGGAGCGCTGGGAACAACTGGCACCGGCCAACGACATCTACCAGCGCCCGCCGCCGCGGATCGGCACCGCGTGGCGGGGCGACGCCGCGGTGCTGGATCAGCCGGCGCCGGTCGACGATGGCCCCTCGGTGGTCAATGGCATGCCGATCGACCATTCCGGCACCCAGCGCGCCGCGCAGTTCGGTTCATCGCAAGTGGTGAAGGGCCTGGAAGGCAAACGCTTCGCCCTGGACGGCTACGTGGTGCCGCTGGAAAGCGACGACCAGGGCAAGGTCAGCGAACTGCTGTTCGTGCCGTTCTATGGCGCCTGCATCCACGTACCGCCGCCGCCCCCGAACCAGATCCTGCACGTGGTGCTGCGCACCCCGATCGACGTGCCGGAGTTGTGGGACCCGTTCCACCTGCAGGGGCGGCTGCATCTGGCCGACTTCAAGGCCGATATCGCCAATGCCACCTACGAGGCGGAGGACGCCACGATCACCCCGGTAAAGGGCTGAGGGCGCGGTCCGATGCGCCTGAAGTCGCCGATGCGTTTGGCGATCGCGATCGCCGCCTGTGGGGTCGTTGCCGGCGGCGTGCTGTTGGCATTGCGCACGCACGGGCATGTGGCACCGACACCGCGTGCTGCTGCGACCACGGCGATCCACCCGCCAACTGTGCCCGCATTTCATGTCGCGCCATTGTCCGAAGATGCCGCCGACAAGCACATCACCACACTGCTGCACAGCGACGCCGCATTCGCGCGCGACGCCACATTCCTGATTGCGGCCAGCATCCGCGAACGCTGCGCACCGGCCCATTCTGGTGAATTGGCCAAGATGGCCAACCGCGCCCGCCTGCCGGTGCTGGTCGCAACGTCTGAGGTGATGGCACGCGAACCCGACTTGGACCAGCCGATCTATCAGGCGATCCAGCGCATTGCCGCCGCTGCGCCCTGCGGCCGCGCGCTCGACCTGACGGCGACCGGCCTGCCGCTGCAACTGGACCCGGAACGCTACGCGGCGGCGTTCCCCGACAGCTACTACCAACCCACGCTGGACACCGTGCCGCACGAGTACGCCGGCCAGCCGCTGGGCACCCGCGCGGCACAGGAATGCCAGTCGATCGCCTACGCGGTGCTGCCGCTGGGCCGGGATGGCTGGCAGTGCAGAGCGCTGTGGTCCGGCATGCGCCCGCGGATCGTCAAAGCCTGCGAACAAGCCCGCAGCGAAGCCGGGCAGGGGGCGGGTGAGGCGATTCCGCCGGAGGTCGCGAACCGGCTGACGCCGATGGTGGCTGGCTTGCTGGAGAAGTTGCCGGAATCCTGTCGCTGAGTGCGCGCGTGCTTTTGCACGGCGGAAGCTAACGGCTGCCAACGGCAGGAGTTGGCCAAGACAGAAGTTCGCGGAGTAGCTGATTAGGGCGGTTTCCACGCCACGTTGTTGCGTTGTGCCTTACGTTGACGTGCCCTCGAACACCTGCAACCGCACCTGGATGAACTCCAGCAACGCCCGAACCCGCGCAGTGACCGAATGACGGTGACTGTAGGCGCCAAGCAATTGCAGCGGGGCAGGGCATAGATCCAGCGGCACTTCCTGCAACCTGCCTGCAGCAAGATCTTCCTGGCACGGGTAGGCCGCAACGATCGCAAAGCCGAGACCCTGGCGCGCGCCGGCCACGGCGAGTTCCCCGCTGTTGACGCGATAGCGGCTGCGCACGGGCACCTTCACGATCTCGCCCGCAGGATCGAGAAACTGCCAAGGCTGCCCCTTGAGTGCACTCACGGTGGTGATGCAAGGCAAGGACCTGAGTTCGCGCACGTGTCGCGGCGTCCCGGTTTGGGCCAGCAGCTTGGGGGACGCGACCACGATGCTGGGCAAGGTCGCCAGTTCGCGGGTAATGAACGCACTGTCATCCTGACGTCCACGGTGAAACACGAGGGAGAGGTCCATGTCTTCCCGTAGCACCTCTAGTCCGATGAGGCGCGTGTCGCATTCCAACTCGATGCCAGGATGAAGACTGCAGAATTCCGCGAGGATCGGCGCGAGCAACCTGGGCGCTTCGTTGGGCATGCACATCCTGAGAGGCCCCTTCAATTCGCCTTGTACTGCGCCGAGCTCCTCCTCCGTGGAGAGCAAAGCGTCGAGGAGCGGCTTGGCACGCGCATAAACCAGCCTCCCGGCTTCCGTCATGCGCAGATAGCGCGTGCTGCGTTCCAGCAAGCGCGCGCCCAGCCTGCGCTCCAGCGCCGCGACATGACGGCTGACGTTGGACGACGGCAAGGCCAGCAGGCGCCCAGCCCCGGAAAAGCTCTGCGCGTCGACGACGGCCACATAGACGCGGACTGCATTCAGATCGAGGTTGGTGCGCACCATTATCCCAAATAGGGTATGAAACCGCGCCATTTTCGCACGCTAGTTAGCGGAATTGGCGAGGTCCAAGATGCACTCCCGTCCAACGGCTGCCCTGTAATGGCACGCCTGGACCAATCGAATCGGGATGTATCGGCATGGAGATCGGAATACTGGGTGGCGGCATTGCAGGCTTGAGCGTGGCCCTCGCGTTGCACAAGCAGGGGCACACCCTCCGCGTCTATGAACGTCGGAACGGGCCGGCCACCATGGGCGCTGGCGTGACGCTTTGGCCGAACGCGGGCTTTGTGCTGCAAGAACTCGGGTTGTTGGAGGATGTCGGGGCAGTGGGCGGTCGGCCAGTGTCGGTACACCGCAAAGACGCAGCGGGTAACGCGCTGGGAGGCCTGGACATCACACTGCTGGACCAACTCATGGGCTACCCGACCCATACGATCCTGCGCCGCGACTTGCAGGCGGTACTGCTCGACCACGTGGCACGCGCTGGTATCCAGGTGGAGTTCGGGCATCGAGCCATCGCGATCGACCTGGATGCCGGCGGCAAGGCCGTGGCACGGTTCGAGAACGGGAAGAGCATCTGTCCGGATCTGCTCATTGGCGCGGATGGCCGCATGGGCTCGGTGGCGCGCAAGTTCGTCGCCGGGGACAACACGCCCATCTACCAGGGGTTCGTGAACTGGATCGGCGTTGCACAGGGCAATGGCCCGTTGCTGAGCGACATGGCGATTCACGATTACTGGGGGTCAGGCGATCGTTTCGGTTGCGTGCCGATTCGGACGGATCTGGTGTACTGGGCCGCCGCGCAGGCGCGGCCATTGCCCGAGGCGAAGCCTGCAGCGGAGACGCACAAGGAGGTGATGGATCTGTTTGCAGGATGGCCGGAGCCGGTCGCCCGCCTCATCGAAGCCACGCCTGCAGACTCCATCCAACTGATCGCCGTGCATGACGTCGAGCCGCTACACACCTGGAGCCGAGCAAACGTGCTGCTCGTCGGCGATGCGGCGCACGCGCCACTGCCGACCTCGGGCCAGGGCGCCTGTCAGGCGTTGGAAGACGCCTGGCATCTGGCGCGGTGCCTCGAAGCGGCCGGCGGTGCGCTGGATCAGGCACTGCCGCGTTTTGCCGCAATCCGCGGACCCAAGACCACAAAGCTGGCAGAGCAGGGCAGACTATTCGCGCGCGGCCTGTTCGCCCAAGACCCCGAAACCTGCCGTCTTCGAAACGAGCGCGCCAAGGCGTCCGATCCATTGCGCGATGCCCAAGCCATGGCGGCAGGATGGTCGCAGGGGTTGCCGATGGCCGATTGCACCGAAAGGGCGCCGGCGAGCGGTGTTGGCAGTCTGTATCGCCTCTGAAAGATAATCCTGATCAGAATGTTCCGTGGTTTCTCCCGCCAGAAGCATTCCACAGGATTCGAAGAACCACCTCCCTTAGATGAAGAGCCGTAAAGCGGGACTCGCCAACTCGGGTTCTAGGCTCGGCTTACGCCGACATCCTGAAAAGCTCTCTTTTGGTCGAGAACAAGCGCGCCTGGGAAGCGATTAGGGAGCGTTATCGGGGGTAGGGTAGAGGTCCGATTTTGGTCTGAAGCAGACATCCGCATCAATAGTAGCGTCTCGAGAATAGCCGACACCGGGCTTACTTACATCTTCAACCACCTCGCACTTGAGCTTCCTACGCCTGGGATTGGACGCTCACCATGGCTTGCAGCGGCTTGCTTGTGAGCACCCATGGAGATGCGGAGAAGGGTAATAGACTGCGGAAAAAGCGGATCCTAATATAACCCGCGGTCGATGCAAGCTATGTGTTGGCATTTAATAAACCCCCAATCAATAACGTTAAGCCACTCACACCTAAGTCTTGTTTGAGTTGCCCATATTAAAAGAATCGGTCCGCATGCCATTCTCTTCCGACCTGTCGATAGTTGAGACTTCTTTCGCCGATATGGATATCGACATGCCGTCAAACTTCAATGTTCGGTTCTTGGGCGCATCGCCAAATGGGCGGTAGTCATACTCAGCGAATGGGATGTAAGCGACAATTCCGAGATACAGAAAAATAAGGAGCCTGGAGCTTCTCGCTCCGATCTTGTATAGCCCGTCAGCGTGAATTTGAAGGTCCATTTCGAGCCGCTCCACTTTAAACCAGAACGCTGCATCGTTATCAGAAGCGCCAGCTCTTTTTAGCCATTTATGCAGATGCGCAACTATGGCCTTGCGCTCTTTCTCAATGTGTAAAAATGAATGGCCATACACTGCATTCCGAATGGCATGCACCAATTTCGAATCAGCCTCAATTTCCTTCTGCCAGGCTTTAAAAGCGCTGCCGTGCTCTTTGTCCTTTTTAAACGACTCAAAGCGATCATTAACTAATTTATTGAACCTAAAAGTGCCCAGGGTGAAATACGTACTATTTTGATCTGATACCAAATTTCCAATACACTCCATTGAAAGGCCAAAAAATCCAATTGTAAGCGGCATCATGGAAATTCCATTCCTTAGTCCGACTAGGTAGTAATTCATGGCCTGCCCAAACAGCGCTTTTTCCCAGGCTGATGAGTAATTGTTTTCTTTCTTAAAGACGACATCTAAGAACTCTTGAAGCTGCTGCTGACTGGCGCTGAAGCCCCCCCTATTAAATGAATGCCTAGTGTCTTCTCGCTGGAATGGATCCGTACAGTCTTCACCAAAGAAAACTGACAACCAAGCAAGAAAGGTGTCATGATCAGCATGGTACTTTCCAGATGATATGGCGATTACTTTGCCTTCGTCGAATTCGCCATGTTTGAATTTTAATTCGTAATGGATCCCACAGTAGAAAACATTCCAGACATCATCTGAATTGGTAATGTAGCAATGCTTGAGGTGAATAATTATGTTACCCATTACGTTCCCTATAAGAATTCTGCTCAATTCTCAAGCTGTCACCCCCATCTTATCGATCAAGTCCTAATTGGCTTGAGTGCAATTGCAGTTGGGAAGCGCCCCTTGGGTGCGTTCCCCGAGACGCCACCATATCCCGCCAGCTTCTAGTGCGGCGGTTGTAGACCTGCGAGTTCACTAAGTCGCCGAAGAGATTCAGCCAATCCCTCGGGGGCGGCCTTGGTCGTCTCTCCCAAATATCGCCAACATGAATAAACGCTTGTAGTTCCTTGATAGATCCATGCCCAATCATCGGGAGTGACATCTAAGAACAAGCGATTTTGAAGGTCCAGAGGAGTGTTACGCCTCAGCAAATCCCCGCAATAAATTTGATTTGTACCAGCGAGCCCTTGAATTTTGCATGCAAGGTTGGCCGCAGGCCCGACTGCCGTCAGGTAGCTTCTATCGTGATCTGCAGATCCTCTCGCGGTGCCGATACGAGCCAAAAGCAGATCACCCATATCTAGTCCAACTCGGGCATCTACCGGCTCAATGCTATGCCGAGCGAGAAATGGATTCACGATACTCCCAAGAACGTAGAGCATTTCGGAAGCAGCTGCGAGTGCACTTCTTGCAGCAGTGGGATCATCTTCCCCAATCCCAAGCACGCCCATGAGCCCGTCCCCAGTGTTTTTCTCGACATACGCTCCGTGTCGATAGAGAACCCTCATCATTGCCGGAATCACAGAATTAAGCATGAAGAGCGTGCTTCTAAGCTCGTCATCGTCGGAAGATTTGGTCCGCTTTGTGAAACCGCGAATGTCGAAAAATATGACAGCGGCCCTTACTCGGCGAGCGGAGCCAATCCGAAGGTCATCCACAGCAGGCGCAACACGTCCATTTGTGATGTCAGCCAGTCGATTGAGAAGTTTGGGTGCGGTCAGCTCGATGGAGGCAACATAGCCGTCATACACGGAAGCAGGAATGGAGTGTGTCATCACGGTCCCACCGCTACAGCCAGGACGAAGGAAGCGCAGGCGGCTGCAAACCATAGGATGGATCTGCGAACCGATCGCCCCTTCTTTAGAAGGACTGCGCTAACAAAGAAATTCTGCTTGGAGTATTCATACATTACTTGTTCCGGATCCAACTTTCGGAGAGATTCCTGATAGGCATTGGCACTCCGAAACTTAGCAATATCAGCCCAAAATACATGCCCACTTCCACTATGCGGAGTTCGAGGCAGCACCACGAGAAGCGCACATAAGGCAGCCACACCTGCGAACGCAACGGCTGCAATTCTCAAGATCGGATCGGCCTTGTGCGCCTGATCTGACAGGCCCAAACCAATCAGCACAAGCGCAGCACCCGCAACCGCCGTCGCCTTGACATCCATCAGTTGGATGTACTGATTGAGATACCCATTAATTGCATACGGAAAATCTTGCCTATCCATCGGCGCGCCCTGAGAATTGAATTGGGTGGCAGTATGCCAAACGGATAAGCCGTGCGCCCATACCCAGCGAGGAATTGCATTTGGGTGTAGGGGCGTTGCCCCTACGAGGAACGCTTCACCCGCGCTGGTGCGGCTTCGGCCCACGACTCATGTAGACCACATTGGACATCCGCTCCCAAGCGCAGGCTAGCCTCTTGATGCGCCTTCGATGCGACGGTTGTGATGATCGTAGATGCACCCAACTGACGGGCGAACATGGTTGCGGTCGTTCCGATACCTGAAGCGCCTCCGCGATCAGAACCGATTCACCAGCCTTGAACTGCCCTCGCTGGAACAGATTGAGCCACACTGTCATGAACGTCCCGGGTAGCGCAGCGGCTTCAACCATGATCAGCCCATCTGGGATTCCGATTGTGACGCGCTCGTCAGCCACCGCGTACTGAGCATAGCCGCCACCGGTCAGCAATGCCGCAACGCGATCTCCCTTTGAATGATCTATGACATTGGCACCCACAAGCCACCACTTCATGTCGGATGCGCCGGGAGGCGGGTTGTGGAGCCCCTTGCACTGCAGGATGTCAGGTCAGCGGGGCAGGGCGTGAACTCACCGAAGGCCTTTCGTCGCTGTTCGCCGCCCTGGTCCTGCTGAGCGTGGGGCTGTGGATGCATCAAAAGAGCGTCGGTGGCCGCTGGCAGGCCTATCTCAAGTCGAAAATGACGGCGGCGCTCGATCGACGTTCGGCCTGGTTCCTGTTTGGCCTAGCCTTTCTTTCGGTGTATCGGGAGGTGTTCGAGACCATCCTTTTCTATGCCGCGCTGTGGAGCGAGGGTCAAGGCGAGTGATTGCTGGGCGGCATGCTGGCCGGCGCGGCCGTCCTGGGGCTGATTGCCTGGGTGTTACTGCGGACCAGCCGGCGCCTGCCGATCGGGCGGTTCTTCTCGGCAAGCTCCGCCCTGATCGCGGTGCTCGCCGTGGTGCTGACCGGCAAGGGAGTCGCGGCGCTGCAGGAAGCGGGATGGGTGGCGGTGTCCCTGGCACCGGTGCCGCATATTGAGTGGCTGGGCCTGTATCCCACTTGGCAGTCGCTGCTGGCCCAACTGGCCGTGATCGCCGTCTTGGTGGTCGGTTTTCTCATCAACACAGCGCAACGGCGCGTTGCCGGGCCCGCCGCGCTTCAACCGAGGGAAGAGCGCTCATGAGTCATTGCGGCTGCCATGCCGAGGGGACGAATGAGCGCGAGCGGGGCGTGTTGCGCCTTGCTCTGGTGCTCAACGCGAACATGTTTGTCCTGGGCGCCATCGCTGGTGTGATCGCGCAATCGATCACTACAGCAAATTTCGCATAATGTATCTTATGTAAAAATCAACCAGACCCGACGCGGCCCCGCAATCCAAGACACTATCAGTCCCACCAACCTCACCGCACCGTCACCAATCCCTGCGCCCCCGCCCACTGCTGGATGTCGTCACGGCGGATCGCCGCGGCCATCAGGCCTGGGAATGCGTCCGGGGTGCAGGCGAACGATGGCACGCCCAGCGCCGCCAGCTTGGCCGCCAGGGCGCGGTCGTAGGACGGTGTGCCTTCGTCGCTGAGGGCCAGCAGCACGATGAACTGCACGCCGGATTCGACCAGTTCGCGGGCGCGCGCCAGCAGCCGGTCCTCGACGCCGCCTTCGTACAGGTCGGAGATCAGCACCAGGATGGCGTTGTGCGGTTCGCGGATGATGCTCTGGCAATAGCTCACCGCGCGGTGGATGTCGGTGCCACCGCCCAGTTGCACGCCGAACAGCAGGTCCACCGGATCGTCCAGTTGCTCGCTCATGTCGACCACTTCGGTGTCGAACACCACCAGGCGCGTGGACACCGCCGGCAGCGAGGCCATCACCGCGCCGAAGATGCTGGAATACACCACCGAGGCGGCCATGGAGCCGCTCTGGTCGATGCACAGCAGGACTTCGCGTTGCGGCTTCCTGGCCTTGCGGCCGTAGCCGACCAGGTCCTGCGGCACCACCGTGCGCAGTTCCGGCTGCCAATGCCGCAGGTTGCTGCGGATGGTGCGGTGCCAGTCGATCTCGGCCAGCCGCGGGCGGCGGTTGCGGCGCGCGCGGTCCAGGGCGCCGGTCACCGCCGAGCGCATCGGTTCCTCGAGCTGGCGCAGCAGGCTCTCCACCACCTGGCGCACGACCATGCGCGCGGTGTCCTTGGTCTGCGCCGGAATCACCTGGCTCAGGCCGATCAGGTTGGCGACCAGGTGCACGTCGGGCTGCACCTGCTCGAGCATTTCCTTTTCCAGCAGCATCTGGGTCAGATCCAGGCGCTGCAGGGCGTCGCGCTGCATCACCTGCACCACCGACGAGGGGAAGTAGCGGCGGATGTCGCCCAGCCAGCGGGCCACATTGGGCGAGGAGGCCCCTCGCCCACCGCGGCGCCCCAGGCCGCCCGGGCCATCGGGCTCGTACAGCGCGGCCAGCGCCTGGTCGATGCCCTGCAGCGGCTTGGGCAAGGCGCCGCAACTGGATTCGGCCTCCTGCCCCAGGATCAGGCGCCAGCGCTGCGCGCGCGAGGTGGGCGTGTCGGGCGTGGATGGCGTGTCGGTCATGCGGGCAATCCCAGCAGTTCGCGCAGCGTCGGCACCGCGCGCTCGGCGCGGGCCAGGTTCCAATCGGGGACGACAGCGGCCTCGGTTTTCTCCACCGGCGCCTGGCGCACGCGCGTTCCCAGGTCGCGGCGGTCGGCGGGCTGGAAGGCGGCGAAGGTGCGCCGCACCAGCGGCAGCACGCGCACCAGTTGCGCCTCGTCCAGCGCCACGACCCAGGCATCGATCATCTGCCACACGGCATCGTCGTGCAGCAGCACGGTGGCGTTGCGGTTGAGGAAGCCGTCCAGCCATTGCGCGGCCTGCAGCGGTTCGGCACCCGGCGACAGGTGCTGCTGCAGTTGCAGGTGCACGATGGTGCCCTGCACCGCCTGGGTGTCGAACAGCAGCCGCAGGGCGACACCCTGTAGCAACGCGTTGCATGCCGGCGACAGCGCCACGCGTTGCAACGCTTGTTGCCAGTTGGCGCTGCCGTCCGCATCGCCGCGCAGGCCGATGGCGCGATCGGCGTCCAGAACGATGCTGCGCGCCTGCTCGGCGCGGGCCTCATCGAGGCTGGACAGCGCCAGGGTCAGGCCGATGACCGCGCGCGCCAGCATGCTGTCGAACAGGTGCGCGACCTGGCGACCCTCGGTCTGGCGGACATTGCCGTAGCGGTACACGTTGGCCAGCGGCGGCAGCGCACTCAGCAGCGCCAGCGGGTCGGCATCGGTGGCGGCACGGGCCTCGAGTTCGGCGGCGATCGCGCTGACCGCCTGCGGCAGATCGGCCAGCAGCACCTGGTCCACCAACGCGGACAACGCCGGCAGCGCCTCGGCCTTGCGCGCCTGCGCGATGGCCATGCTGGACGCGGCATCGGCCAGGGTCTGCCCGTGGCGGCTGGCTTGCACCAGCTCCACCAGGAACTGCGGCTGCCAGGCCACTTGCCAGACTTCGTGGAAGGTGCCGCGTGCGGACTGCCCGGTGCGCGCCAGCCGGCCCCATTCGATGCCGATCAGGCGCAGCCGATGCAGCAGATGGCTGCGCGCCAGATCGGTGTCCTTGCGCAGGTCCAGATCCAGGGTCTTTTCCAGCGCTTCGGGTTTCAGGCGCAGGCGCTTCTGCTGCGCCTCCAGGTCGCGCTGCAGCGGCACCGCCGGCACGCTGTCGGGTACCTGACCCAGGGCGTCGCCGACCATCAGGCGCTCGCGGATGAGCCGCATGGGCGCATCGTCGCCGTTGCAGATGACCGCGCGGCTGGCTTCGGCGATGTCGTCCAGGCCCGGGGCCGGATGGCCACGCAAGGCAGCCAGGGTGTCGGCCAGGCGTGTGGCCTCGATCAGGTGCGCCGACGAGCAGTCGAGTCCATGCTCGCGCAACAGGCGTCCCACCCGCGCATACCAGCCGACGGCGCGTTGGTCGTGGACGCCACTGCTGCGCCACAGGTGGTCGTACCAGCCCGGCGCTTCCACGCCGGCACCGTAGCCGCTGTCCATGCTCAGGTGGCGATAGGTCCACGGCACCCAGGTGCTCTGCGTCTTGCGCTTGGGCATGGCCTTGAGCAGGCGGCTATCCGCGGTGGCGCTGTTGGCGCGCAACGCGGCAGGCTGCAACGCCGGCACATGCCAGGCGCCGCAGACCACCGCGACGCGCGTGAACGCCTTGCTGGCGCTGCGCAGCGCGCTGCGCATGTGGGCTTCGCGCACGGCCTCGTGTTCGCCGCACAGGCCGGGATGCTCCGGCGTGTGTTCGCGCACGGCGGCCATGGCCTCGGCGATGGCGTCGAACAGCCCCTGCCCGTCGCCCCGCTCTTCCACCATGTGGTTCCACCAGGCCTCGCCGTCGGCATGGCCGGCGGCGCGCGCCAGCCAGTCCAGCGGATCGGACGGACGCACCTCGGCGCGCTCGTCCTCGATTGTGTCGGCGTCGTCCTGCGCCGGTGGCGGCGTGTCCGCCGGTTCCGGCATTTGGTCTGCAGGCGCAGCCATGCGCTCGGCACGCGCCTGCGCCTGCCATTCCAGGGTCAAGGCCGGCGGCACGTCCATGAAGCGCACCGTCACGCCGTTGCGCAGCGCCCAGTGCATGGCCTGCCATTCCGGGGAGTACGCCGCATACGGATGGAACACGGCCAGCTGCGGGTCGTCGACGCAATAGGACAGCAGGGCCACCGGCGGCTGCATGCCCTCCTCCAGCACGTGCGGCAGCAATGCCTCGGTACCTGCCGGCCCTTCGATCAGCACACAGTCCGGCTGCAGCGCCGTCAACGCGGCGACCAGGCTGCGCGTGCAGCCGGGGCCGTGGTGGCGAATGCCGAACAGGGAGATGGCTTCGCTCATCGAGGCCGGCCCGCTCAGGCCTGCTCGCGGAACGCGCGGTACAGGTCCTTCCAGTCCTCGCGCTCCTTCACCACGGTTTCCAGGTATTCCTTCCACACCAGCGCGTCCTGCACCGGATCCTTGACGATGGCGCCGATCATGCCGGCAGCCATATCGCCAGGGCGCAACACGCCGTCGCCGAAATGGCCGGCCAGGGCCATGCCGTTGTTGATCACCGAAATGACCTCGGCGGTGGAGAGCGTGGCGGTCGGGCTTTTCAGCTTGGCCTTGCCGTCTTCGGTGACGCCATTGCGCAACTCGCGGAAGATGCGCACCACCCGCGCCACTTCCTGCAGCGCCGGCGGCTCGGCCGGCAGGTCCAGCGCCGCGCCCATTTCGGCCACGCGCTTGCGCACGATCGCCACTTCGTCCTCCTCGCTGGACGGCACCGGCAGGATCACGGTGTTGAAGCGGCGCTTCAGCGCGCTGGACAGTTCGTTGACGCCCTTGTCGCGGTTGTTGGCGGTGGCGATCACGCTGAAGCCGCGCACCGCCTGCACTTCGCTGCCCAGCTCCGGGATCGGCAGGGTCTTTTCCGACAGCACGGTGATCAGCGCGTCCTGCACGTCGGCCGGAATGCGGGTGAGCTCCTCGATGCGGGCGATCTTGCCCAGGCGCATGGCCTGCATCAGCGGGCTCGGCACCAGCGCCTTCTCGCTGGGCCCGTTGGCCAGCAACTGCGCATAGTTCCAGCCGTAGCGGATCTGTTCTTCGCTGGTGCCGGCGGTGCCCTGCACCAGCAGCGTGGAATCGCCGCTGATCGCCGCGGTCATGTGCTCGGAGACCCACGACTTGGCGGTGCCCGGTACGCCGAACAGCAGCAGGGCGCGATCGGTGGCGATGGTCGCCACGGCCACTTCCATGAGGCGGCGGTCGCCGATGTACTTGGGGCTGACCACGAAGCCGTTCTCCAGCGTGCCGCCGAGCAGATAGGTCACCACCGCCCAGGGCGACAGCTGCCAGTTGGCAGGCCGCTGGCGGTTGTCCTGGCGGCGCAGTTCCTCCAGTTCCTCGGCGTATTGATGTTCGGCGTGCTGGCGCAGGACGGCAGTGCTCATGAGGTCTCCAGTGAAAGGCGTGAGGATCAGGATGCGGCGTGCAGGCTCTGGCGCAGGACCAGGAGCTGGCGGGCCTGCTGCACGCAATCGAGCAAGGCGGCGCTGGCGTCCGCGGGCGGATCGGCCACCTGCACCCGCGGCAATGCCGACGGATGCAGGACGGAAAGCAGTTCCAGCAGCGCGTCGCGCAGCAGATAGTCGTGGCGCAGCATCGGAGCGCCGAACAGCGAGCCCAGGTCTGTCGCCAGCGACTGCGAATAGGCGGCGCTCAAGTGCTGGCCGTGGGCGGTGCCGGCCAGCACCTCGCCGAGCAGCGCCTGCCGCTGCAGTTGCGCGGTACTCGGCGGCCAGTAGCGCTCGCGCCGCTCCGGCGGCAGCAGGGCCAGCAGCTCGCTCGGGCTGCGCTGCCGTTGCTCCACGTCGAGCAGGGCTTCCACCCAGGCTGGCTCGCTGGCGTCCACCTGCTCCAGCCAGGCACGCAGCAGGGCGGCGTCCCACTCCGTGGTGCGGGACCAGGCCAGCACCTCTTGCGGGGTCTTCTCCAGCGTGCGGCACCACCAGGCGAGCGGCAACTGCCGCGCCAGTTGATAGAGCCACCAGGCGCGCTCACCGAGCGCGTCGCTGTCGGGCCGCTTGCTGTCGATGGCCGCCTCGTTCCAGCCGGCATCGGCCGCCCTCGGCGCCTCCAGGGTCCAGCTCACCCGGCGCAACAGGCCGGTGCGCTGCTGTTGCAACACCGCCGACATCTGCGCCTGCAGGTACTGCGCATGCGCGGTGGACGGCAACCGCGCCAGCATCGGCCCGGCCAACTGGCGGACCTCGCGGCTGCGGTCCTTCAGCAGTTGCTGCAGGAACGGCGCATCGGCCTCGCACAACTGCGGCCGCAACGCATCGACGCAGGCGGCACGTTCACGTGCGGACAGTTCCTTCTGCGCGTCCTGCAGGCGCTGGCGCGCGCCGTCGGGGTCTGACGCGCGCAACTGCCGCAAGGCCAGCAGGCGCGCATCGAACGTGCCCTCCTCCCAGATCCGCGCCAGATCGGCAGGCGTCTGCGCCGCC
>NZ_AQOK01000510.1:0-13366 GCF_000364645.1 Xanthomonas sp. SHU 308
CCGTATTGCGCGCCGCGAGCCAGCGGCCACGCGCGCCCATCACCGGGCGCAATGCGCCCCGCAGCGCGCTCAGGCGCGCGCCTGCGTCCAATGCCTGCGGCAGTACTGCGACCGGCAGATGCTGGCCGCGTGCGGCCAGTTGCAGGCAGGCTTCGTGGCGAAGGCGTTTCAGCCACGCTGCGGGCTGCGCGCTGGCGAACAGCGCCCGCAACAGCGGCACCCAGGCATGGTCTGCGGGCAGCGCTTGCGGATCGGGCGGCGCGGGCGGCGGTAGCGGCAGTGGCGGGCCGAGACGCAGCGCCGCACGCCGGCAGGCGGCCAACGCGCCCACCTGCAGGCTGTAGCCCAGTGCGGCATCGTCCTGCGTGGCGATGGCGGCGAGCACCTCGCCGAGTGCGCCATCGAGGGCAATCCGTTGCGGGCGATCGATACCCAGCAGCGCCGGTTTCAACCAGGCCTCGTTCATGCCGCGCTCCTTTCCCAACGCTCGCCCTGCGCATTCCACGCGCTGAGCGGCCACAGCGTGTCGCCGTCCCACTCGCCCATCAGGCAGACAGGATGACCGCCGGCGAACGCGAGCAGCGCCCAACCCTGCATCGCGGGCAGCTGCAACGGCAGGCTGCCTTCGCTGTGCTGCGCCCGGACGCTGCGGCCATCGTGCGCGATCTGCGCCTCCTGCAGACGCATCGGCACCTGCGGCAGCCATGGGTTGAGCGCATGCGCACGGGCGGCGGCGTCCAGGGTGTCGGTGCGCGGCAGCGCGGCGCCGGCCTCCACGCCGGGATCGAGTTCGCCCGGCACGGCGCGCAACGGCACCGTACCCGGATGGAAATGCAGGCAGCCGGCATGTACATGACCGTTGCGCCAATGCTGCTCCCATCCGCGCCCGCCGTGGCTGTACTCCTGCAGCAGCGCGGGGCGGCCGCTGTCCAGGCCCTGCAGCCACACCCGGCGTTCCAGCAGATTGCCCGGCTGCTCGATCAGGTGCTGGCCCTGCACATGCCAACGATCGTGCACCGCCTCGCCTTCGCGCAACACCGTGTCGCGCTCCAGCGGCCAGCCCAGCGCGGCACGCAGGTCCGCCTGGCGCGCGGCGCTGAAATCCCCTGCGCGCGGCACCGCCTGGACCAACAGTTGCAGCAGGCCGAGGCGTTCGCCGAGGTCGGCGAGCTGCGCGAGATCGCGGCCGCCCTCGCCCACGGCACGCTCCAAGTGCGCGGCCAGGCCGGGAGCCTGCGCATCGACCATGCGCGCCATCATGCGCCGCGCGTCCTGGTCGAATTCCGCACCCAGATTGGCCAGGCCCTGGCGGAACTGGTCGGCGATCCAGCGTTGCAGTTCGGCCGCGCCGGCCTGCATGCGCGCCAAACGCGCCTGTTCGCGCCTGGCCGCCGCCGCGGCCTGGACCTGCGGATCGGGCGGCGGCTTGCTGGCGGCGACTTCCTCCTTGCGCGCCGCGCGTTCGCGACGTCCCTGCATCCATTCCTCGACCCAGGCCGGGCGGGTGCCCGGCACGCAGCGCGGGTTGCCGTCGGCATACAGCAGCAGCATGGCCAGCCCGTGCTTGCACGGAAACTTGCGGCTGGGGCACGAGCAACGGCTGACCAGCGCGACCAGGTCCACCTGGGTCTGGTAGGGCTTGGCGCCACTGCCCTGGCATTCTCCCCACAGCACCTCGGCGTCGGCGCCGAGCAGGCCCCACTTCCCGTCCGTGGCCAGGCCGGCGGCCACCTTGGCCGATGCCGCATCCGGCGCAAGCGCGAGGACCTGCTCGCGCGTGAGTCGCACTTCCATATCCTTACTCATCTCAGCGTCCGGTCGATGATAGCCGAGGTCGTGTGGCAATCAGCGACATGGTCGGCGCCGGACACGCGGCACGCGGGCGGCTGCCTCGTTGGCTCACCGACCGCGTGTGCCTTTGCGCTGACAACTGGGCATGCGACGCCGGTCGATGGCGCCTGTCATGCCCTCACTGGCTGCGGCATCACGCACCCCTCGCATGTCGCACTGCCGCACCTGCGGCCGTGGGGTTCAGCCGCCCCGCGCCAACCGCCGCCGGATCTGGGCGCGCTGTTTCGCGCTGAACGCAGCGGCGTGGGTCTGCAGCAGCGCGATCACCGCCGTATGCGCCGCCTCGGTGCGACGTTGCAGTTCCCGGGTGGCGGCGTGCTCGATGGAGCGCCATTCGGCGGGGGTGGTTCCGGTCGGGATGGCGGTGCTGGCTACACGCATTGCGGGATCCGGTTGCGGCATGGGGCGGCCGATGCAGTGTCGGCCTTGATGCACTTTACCGCCAAGCCGGTCATCGGTGGTTCGTGCCGCGTGGACAGCCAGATGCAGAACCGCATCTTCGCTCCGCAGTTCGGCGCGTGGACGTGCCGCGGTCGACGGGTTCATCGACGAGGCGCCGTTCGCCGCGACATCGAGCATGGGCACTGCGATGGGGCGAATTGTGCGCCACTCCCGCTGGCCAAGCCCCCGCCACATCCCACAGTCGTTAAGAGCCTCAGGCCAGGCGCTTGCGCGGGTTAGCCGCGGACGCACCTGTGACCAGCGCATCCGCGTCGCCGGCAGGCGCATGCGGCAGGCGCACCCGCGCGCACAGCCCGCCGCCCGCGCGGTTGGCGAACTCCAGCGTGCCGCCGTGTGCCTGGCAGATGGCCGCGGCGATCGACAGGCCGAGGCCGCTGCCGCCGGAATGGCGTGCCCGCGAGTCGTCGGCGCGCCAGAAACGGTCGCCCATCCGCGCCAGCGCTTCCTCGTCGACGCCAGGACCGCGATCGGCCACGCGGATCAGCACGCCATCGGCATCGGCCTGCGCCTCCAACGCCAGTTCGCCGCCGGCCGCGGCGTAGCGCAGCGCATTGTCGATCAGCACCGACAGCACCTGGCCCAGACGGTCGCGGTCGGCGCTGATGTGCAACTGCTCGGGAATGCGCACCTGCACCTGCATGCCGGCTTCCTGCAGCGGCTGCGCCGCCCAGGTCAGGCGCTCGCGGACCAGCGCGCCGAGCGCGAACCGCTGCGGCTCCAGCATCAACTGGTTGGCGCGGGCCATCGACAGCAGGTGCAGGTCGCCGACCAGGCGATTGATCTGCTCCAGCTGGCGCTGGACCATGCGCAACTGCTCCTCGCTGCTCGGGAACACCTGGTCGAGCATGCCCTGCACCCGCCCCATCGCCGCGTTGAGCGGGGTGCGCAGTTCGTGCGCCAGCATCGCGCTGGACTCGCGCACCTCGCGCTCGTACTGCTGCAGTTGCGCACTCATGCCATTGAAGTCCGTCGCCAGCCCGGCCAGTTCGTCCGGTGCGCCGGGCACCACGCGCGCACGCGCGGCGAAATCGCCATCGCTGATCCGCCGCGCCGCCTCGGCGACGTTGGAGAACTGCCGCGACAATGGTCGCGAAGCGAGCAGGCCGCAGACCACGATCACCGGGATCGACGCCAGCACCATGCCGGCCAGCAGCCACCAGTCGCGGCTGGCCAGCCCGGGCAGGAAGTCGGCCACGTCGTAATAGGTTTCGAACAGCTCCCACAGGCGCCGCGCATTGCTGTGCGGATCCTCGCGCAGCTGCAGCATCTCCTGCCGCGCCTGCGGCGGCAGGCGGCTCAGGGTGGAGACGTCCCAGATCGCGAAGCGCAGCACCATGCCCAGCGCGATCGCGATGATGGTCAGCACCGCCAGCGCGCTCATGCGCAGGCCTACCCATTGCCACAGCGGGGCGTGGCGTTTGCGGCGGAACCAGGCCCAGTTCATCGGAAGCGGTAGCCGATGGCGCGCACGGTCACCAGCAGGCCAGTGACCTGCTCGTGTTCCAGCTTCTTGCGCAGGTTGTGCACGTGCGCATCCACCACCCGTTCCAGCGCATCGCTATCGGGCAGGCAGATCTCCAGCAGTTCGCTGCGGGTGAAGGCCTTGAACGGCGTCTTCATCAGCGTCGCCAGGATGTTGAATTCGGTCGGGGTCAGTTCCAGCGCCACCTCGTGGCCGTCGGCATCGCGCACCGTGGCGCGCACCGCCGCGGTGTCCACGGTGAGGCGCTCGTGGCGCAGCGGCTCCTCGCTGGCGCGCGCCGGCCCGGCGCGGCGCAGCACCGCAAACACCCGCGCCACCACTTCCTTGGGACTGTACGGCTTGACCACGTAGTCGTCGGCGCCGTAACGCAGCGCGCCGAGCTTCTCCGGTTCGTCGCCCATCGCGGTGACCATGATCACCGGCGTGTCGCTGCTGCGGCGGATCGTGGACAGCACCTCGGTGCCGCTGAGCCGCGGCAGCATCACGTCCAGCAGCACCAGGTCCGGCTTCCACTGCGCATGCACCGCCACCGCCTTCTGCCCGTCCTCGGCGATGGCGACCTCGAAGCCGTCGCGGCGCAGGTAGGCCTCGAGGATGCTGGCGCTGTCGGCATCGTCTTCGACCAGCAGGATCTTCTTCGCGTGCATTGCCCGGTGCCCGTGTTTGGCGTCTTGATGGAATCTTGAAGATTCCTAGAAGGCGGCTTGAACATGCCCGCCGATGCTGGCAGTCGAGTTCGATCACCCGACCGCTGCCATGATTCTACCGTCCCTGCCGCTTCGCCCGTGTCGCACCCGCGCCCTGCTCGGGCTTCTCGCACTCGCCTTGGGTGGCTGCTCTTTGGCGCCGGTCTACCAGCGCCCGCAAACCGCACTGCCACCCACCCTGGGCGCGGCCACCGCAACCGTGGCCGCGGCACCTGGCCGAAGCGAGAGTGCGCTCACCGACCAGGAACAGCAGTTCGTGCGCGCGTTCTCGCCGCAGCACGACCTGACCCCGCTGGTGGCGCAGGCGCTGGCCCACGACCCGGACTTCCGCAATGCCGTGCTGACCGTGCAGCAGGCGCGCGCCCAGTACCGCATCGAACGCGCACAGCAGCTGCCGCAGCTGGGCCTCGATGCCCAGGGCACGCGTCGCAGCTACGACGACGCGGCCACGCAGGCGCGCTACGGCCAGAAGCTGAGTACCGTCGCGGTCGGCGTGGATGGCTTCGAACTGGACCTGTTCGGCAAGCTGGCCTCGCTGTCGGCGGCGGCGCAGCAGCGTTACCTGGCCTCCGAAGAAGGCCGGCAGGCGGCGCGCGGCGCGCTGATCGCCGAGGTACTGCGCGCCTACACACTGGAGCGTGCTGCCCTGCAGAGCCAGCAGCAGGCGCAGACCATCGCCGAGCGCAGTGCGGCGCTGCTGGCGATCGCCACGCGCCAGCAGGCGGTCGGGCTGATCTCCCGCGATGCGCTGGACCGCCAGCGCCACGACGACGACCAAGCGCAGGCGCGCGCGCAGCAGGCCACCAGCGATCACGCCGCCGCTCGCCGTGCCCTGCAACTGCTCGCCGGCTACGCCACGCCGGACGGCGCCGGCACCTTGCAGGACCTGCTGCCGGGTGCCGGGCAGGACGATGGCCGCACCTGGCGCGACCTCGACTCGCAGTTGCTGCTGCAGCGCCCGGACATCCGCCAGGCCGAGGCCGAACTGCGCGCGCGCAATGCCGACATCGGCGCCGCACGCGCCGCGTTCTTTCCGTCGATCCGCCTGAGCACCTCGCTGGGCACCGCCAGCGAGGCGTTGAACGGCCTGTTCATGCCCGGCAGCCGCACCTGGAGCTTCATGCCGCAGTTGCTGCTGCCGCTGTTCGACGGCGGCCGCAACCGCGCCAATCTGGATCTCGCGCAATTGCGCAAGGACGGCGCAGTGGCCGACTACGAGAAGACCGTGGAGGCCGCGTTCCGCGAGGTCGCCGATGCGCTGGATGCGCTGCCGGCGCTGCAGCAGCGCGAGCGCGGCGAACGCTCCAATCTCGAACGCGAACGCCAGCGTGTGGCGCGCCTGCAGCAGCGCGTCGCGCAAGGTCTGCAGGACCGCCCCGAGCTGCTGGCCGGCGACATCCAGGCCGCGCAGGCCGAACTGGCGCATCTGCAGGCGCGCCAGGACCTGTTGCTCGATCGCATCGCGCTGTTCCGCGCGTTCTACGGCGTGCCGCTGCCGCACGCGCCCTGAACTTCCCCCCGCACGAGGTTGCCCCGATGAAACATCTCCTGTCCGTTCTGTCGCCCACGCTGACCGTGGCGGTGCTGGCGCTGCCGCCGGCCGCGCACGCCGCAGACACCGATCCGGCCCCCAGCGCCGGCCTGTTCGGCGACCGCACCCAAGTGAGCGTGGGCGCCGGCGCCATGCTGACTCCGCGCTATCCCGGCTCCGCCGACGACCGCGTGCAGGCGGTGCCGGTGTTTTCGATACAGCGCGGCATCCTGTTCGCGGACACGCTGCGCGGCGCCGGCGTCCAGTTCCAGAACGCGCACGGCTTCTCCGCCAGCCAATCGTTCGGCTACGACCTGGGCCGCCTGCAGCGCAACAGCAGCTGGCGCCCCGGCTCCAAGCGCCTGGCCGGCATGGGCGACGTGCCCGGCGCGATCACCGCACGCAGCCTGGTCATGCAGCAGCTCACCCCGTACCTGGCGCTGGACGCCGAGGCGGAGTTCGCGCTGAAGGACGGTGCGCGCCGCAACCGCTACCGCGCCGGCGCGCGCTTCACCCTGATGCAGGCGGCGGCCGACAACGTGACCCTGGACCTGGACGCGCACGTCGGCGACCGCCGCTTCAACCAGGCGTACTTCGGCGTCACCGAGGCGCAAAGCCTGACCAGCGGATTCCAACCGCACCGCGCCGATGCCGGCGTGTACGCCTACACCGTCGGCGCCGAATGGGATCACACCCTGTCGCCGCACTGGACCGCCTCGCTGCTGCTCAACGCCACCCGCTACGTCGGCCCCGCCGACGGCAGCCCGGTGGTGCGTCGCCGCGCCGCTGCCGGCGGCGGCGCCACCGTCACCTACACCTTCTGAACGTTCCCGGGACACCGCCGATCATGACCCTGCGCCCCACCCTGCTTCTCACACTGTGCCTGCCGCTGGCCGTGCTGGCGCTGTCCGGCTGCGGCCGCGAGGCCGCACCGCCCGCCGACGCGCCGCGCGCGGTCAAGCTGGAAACCGTCGGCAGCGATGCCGCACGCGACAGCACCCGCTACCTCGCCCAGGTGCGCCAGCAACAACGCGCCGATCTCGGCTTCGAAGGCGGCGGCCGCATTGCCGCCATCGCCGTGGACGTGGGCGACCGCGTGCGCACCGGCCAGGTGCTCGCACGCCTGGACCCGGAACCGAACAGCCTGCGCCTGCAGCAGGCCGAGGCCGGCGTCGGCATCGCCGCGGCAGACCTGCAGCAGCAGCAGACCCAACTCGCCCAGCAGCAGGCCATGTTCGACGACGGCGCCGCCTCGGCCGCGACCCTGACCGCGGCCAAGAGCGCCTTCGCCGCGGCGCAGGCGAAGGTCCGCAGCGCGCAGTCGGACCTGGCACTGGCGCGCCGCGCGGTGCGCCAATCGGAACTGCGCGCACCGTTCGACGGCAGCGTGGTGGCACGCCTGCAGCAGCCCGACAGTCTTGTGAGCGCGGGCCAGCCGGTCCTGCAACTGGACGGCGCCGATCGCGCGCAGGTGCTGGCGATGCTGCCGGCCGATCGCGCGGCGGCGCTGCAACCGGGCCAGCACGTCCTCGCCTACCGCAGCAGCGCGCCGCAGCAGGCGTTGCCGCTGCGCCTGCGCAGCGTGTCCGAACGCGTGGACGGCGGGGCCACCGTGCAGGCGCTGTTCGACAGCACCGGTGCCGATGCGGCGCAGCCGCGCAGCGGCGAATCGCTGCTGCTGGCCCTGCCCGACAGCGCCGCCGATCAGGCGCCGAGCGTGCCGTTGAGCGCGCTGATCCCGAGCATGGCCGACGGCCAGACCATGCTGTTCGTGTACCGCCAGGACAGCGGCAGCGTGCGCCGTCGTCAGGTCGTCACAGGGCACGCCGAGGGCGGCCGCGTGCAGATCCTGCGTGGCCTGGCTCCGGGCGAGCGCATCGTCGCCGCTGGCGCCGCCTTCCTTCACGACGGCCAGCACGTCGTGCCGTTCCGTCCCACCACCCGCCTCGGCACCACCTCGCCATGAACCTGACCCGCGCCACCCTGCAATCGAGCCGCCTGGCGCTGTTCAGCGCCGCCCTGATCCTGATCGGCGGCATCGTCACCTTTCTCGGTTTCCCCTCGCAGGAGGAACCCAGCGTGACCGTGCGCGATGCGATCGTGCAGGTCGGTTACCCCGGCATGCCCAGCGAGCGCGTGGAGAACCTGCTCGCGCGTCCGCTGGAGGAACGGCTGCGCGAAGTCAGCGGGCTGAAGAAGATCGTCACCACCATCCATCCCGGCAGCGCCATCGTGCAGGTCACCGCGCAGGACAGCGTCAAGGACCTGCCGGCGTTGTGGCAGCGGGTGCGCAGCAAGGCAGCCGAGGCCGGTGCCGAGCTGCCCGCGGGTACGCAGGGGCCGCTGGTCGACGACGACTTCGGCCGCGTCGCCATCGCCTCGATCGCCGTCACCGCGCCCGGCTTCAACACCGCCGAGATGCTCGGGCCGCTGCGGCAGATGCGTGCGCAGCTGTACGCCGTGCCGGGCGTCGAGCGGGTCACCTTCCACGGCCTGCAGGACGAGCGCGTCTATGTCGCCTTCGACCGCACCAGGCTGGGCGAGGCCGGCCTCACCCCGGCCGCGGTCGCGCAGCAACTGCGCGCGCAGAACGTGGTCGCCGGTGGCGGCCTGGTCGCCGCGTCGGGCATGGCGATGACCGTGACCACCTCCGGCGAGGTGCGCGATCTCGACGACCTGCGCAATGCCCCGATCGCCACACAGGGCGCCGACGGCCCACGGCAGATCCCGCTGGCGCAACTGGCGCGGATCGAGCTGATGCCGGTGGATCCGCCGGAGGCCGGCGCCATCTACCAGGGCCAGCCGGCGGTGGTGGTGGCGGTGTCGATGGCGCCGGGCAACAACGTCGCCGAGGTGGGCAAGGCGCTGCGCCGCACCCTGGGCGAGACCGCCAAGATGCTGCCGGTGGGTTTCGCGCAACACGTGGTCACCTTCCAGGCCGACGTGGTCGAGCGCGAGATGGGCAAGATGCATCACGTGATGGGCGAGACCATCGTCATCGTGATGGCAGTGGTGATGCTGTTCCTCGGTTGGCGCACCGGCCTGATCGTCGGTGCGATCGTGCCGCTGACCATCCTCGGCGCGCTGATCGCGATGCGGGCGCTGAACGTGGAACTGCAGACGGTGTCCATCGCCGCGATCATCCTGGCGTTGGGCCTGCTGGTGGACAACGGCATCGTCATCGCCGAGGACATCGAGCGGCGCCTGGCCGCCGGCGAGGAACGCCGCGCCGCCTGCGAAGCCGCCGGCCGCAGCCTGGCGATCCCGCTGCTGACCTCCTCGCTGGTGATCGTGCTGGCGTTCTCGCCGTTCTTCTTCGGCCAGACCAGCACCAACGAATACATGCGCTCGCTGGCGATCGTGCTGGCGGTGACCCTGCTCGGCTCCTGGCTGCTCAGCATCACCATCACCCCGCTGCTGTGCATGTACTTCGCCCGTGCGCACGCCGCGACGGCCGATGGCCACGGTGATACCTACACGTCCAAACCGTATCGCCTGTACCGGCGCGCGATCGAGGCGCTGCTGGCGCACAAGGCGCTGTTCCTGGGCAGCATGCTGGCCCTGCTGGCCCTTGCGGTGACCGTGCTGGTCTCGGTGCCGTACAGCTTCCTGCCCAAGTCCGACCGCCTGCAGTTCCAGATGCCGGTGACCCTGCAACCGGGCAGCGATGCGCGCGAGACCCTGCGTACCGTGCAGTCGATCAGCCAGTGGCTGGCCGACCGCCGGCAGAACCCGCAGATCGTCGACAGCATCGGCTACGTCGCCGACGGCGGTCCGCGCATCGTGCTCGGGCTGAACCCGCCGCTGCCGGCGGCCAACATCGCCTACTTCACCGTCAGCGTGCGGCCGGGCAGCGACATCGATGCGCTGATCGCCAAGGTGCGCACCCACCTGCGCCAGGCCTACCCGGCGGTACGCGCCGAGCCCAAGCGATTCTCCTTGGGCTCGACCGAATCCGGCGTGGCGATCTACCGGGTGATCGGCCCGGACGAAACGCAACTGCGCCGGATCGCCGCCGGCATCGCCGACGCCTTGCGCGGCCTGCCCGGTACGCTGGACGTCAGCGACGACTGGGACAGCCGCATTCCGCGCTACGTGGTGCAGGTGGACCAGGCCAAGGCGCGCCGCGCCGGCGTCGCCAGCGAGGACATCGCCCAGGCGCTGCAACTGCGCTACAGCGGCGTGGACGCCTCGGTGATCCACGACGACGGCAGCAACGTGCCGATCGTGCTGCGCGGCGACAGCGACCCGCGTGCACGCAGCGGCAACCCCGGCGACACCCCGATCTATCCGTCCTCAGGCGCCGCGCCGCTGCCGCTGGCGGCGATCGCCGACATCCAACTGAGTTCGGAACCCTCGACGATCCAGCGCCGCAACCTGAGCCGCGCCATCACCATCACCGGCCGCAACCCGGACCTGACCACCGACCAGGTGGTGGCCGCACTGGCCGACAAGGTCGCGGCGCTGCGCCTGCCGCCGGGCTACCGCATCGAGATGGGCGGCGAACTGGAGGACGCCGCCGAAGCCAACCAGGCGCTGCTGCAATACATGCCGCATGCGCTGGGCGCGATCCTGCTGCTGTTCGTGTGGCAGTTCAATTCGTTCCGCAAGCTGTTCATCGTGGTCGCCAGCATTCCGTTCGTGCTGATCGGCGCCACCCTCGCCCTGCTGGTCACCGGTTATCCGTTCGGCTTCATGGCCACCTTCGGTCTGCTCGCGCTGGCCGGCATCATCGTCAACAACGCGGTGCTGCTGCTCGAACGGATCGAGGCCGAACTGGCCGATGGCCTGAGCCGGCACGAGGCGGTGATCGCCGCCGCGGTCAAGCGCCTGCGCCCGATCGTGATGACCAAGCTGACCTGCATCGTCGGCCTGATCCCGCTGATGCTGTTCGCCGGGCCGCTGTGGACCGGCATGGCCATCACCATGATCGGCGGCCTGGCCCTGGGCACGCTGGTGACCCTGGGGGTGATTCCGGTGCTGTACGACCTGCTGTTCGCACGCCGCGCCGGCAAGCCGGCGAAGGTCGCGGCATGAAGCGGCGGCGCTGGCACCGCGCGATCCTGGCCTGTGTCGTGCTGTGCATGGCGCTGTGCACCGGCGGCTGCGCCAGCGTCACCCTGCAACGCGTGGATGCGGCGCGCTACATCCAGGCCAAGCGCGGCGACGCGCTGAGCACCGCGCGCCCCAGCGATGCCGCACTGCAGACGCTGAACGTGGCCGGCCTCGACGCGGCACGTTGCACGGCGACGGTGCCGCCATGCATCGACCGGTTGCTCGGCAATGCCGACATGGACCAGGAGCGTACCCTGGCGACGGCGGCGGAACTGTCGCTGCTGGCCGCGCAACGCGCCGCCAGGCAGCACCCGGCCAGCGATGCCACGCTGGCCGCCTGGCTGCAGACCGCGCGTTATGCCTACGCCTATCTGTTCTTCAGCGCACGCACGCCCAGCGAACGCGCCTTCGAGGAACGCCAGACCCAGGTGCGCGACTACTACAACTACGCCGTGCAGCAGGCGGTGACCGCGTTGTTCGCCCGTTACCGGCGGCATCCGCCGGCCACGCACGAGGCCGGCGCGCAGATCGCCGCCCTGCCCGACTGGACGGTGACGCTGGATGCCAGCGGCGTCGGCAACCCGCAGGACATGCCGATGCCCGAGACGATGCTGGCGGCCAGCGGCCTGCGTTTCGATGGGCTGCGCAGCCTGTATCGGCGCGATGGCTTCGGCGCGGAGATGGTCGCGGTCCTGCCGCAGCCGGCGGCGGAGGCCATCCGCAGCACCGACGCCACTCCTGTCTACAGCGACATGCCCACCCCCAACCTCACGGTGTTGCTGCGTTTCGATGGCCGCACGCTCAAGCAGGTGCTGGCCAGCCACAGCGCGCACGTGGAAGTCCACGACCCCTCGCTCGGCGATCGGGTCACGATGGGCGGTGTCGACGTGCCGCTGGCGGCCAATTTCAGCGCCGGCTACGGCGTGTGGATGGCGCGCGCCGGTTTCGCCGCGCAATCGCTGCGCACCCTGCTCGGCCTCGGGCACGGCATCGACCGGCCGCACGTGTTCCTGACCCAGCCCTACGATCCGAACCGGCGCGTGCTGGTGCTGCTGCACGGGCTGGCCAGCAGCCCGGAAGCCTGGGTCAACCTGGCCAACGACCTGCTCGGCGATCCGCAGGTCCGCGCGCGCTATCAGATCTGGTTCGTCTACTACCCGACCAACCTGCCGATTCCCTACACCCACCTGCAAGTTCGCAACGCCCTGGAGCAGACGCTGGACCAGTTCGATCCGCAACGCCGCAGCGTCTCCGCACATGACATGGTGCTGATCGGGCACAGCATGGGCGGCGTGCTGGCGCGCTTGATGGTGTCTTCCAGCGACGGCGAGCGGCTGTGGCGAACCCTGTTCGACGGGGCGGCGCTGGATCCGCAGGCGCGCCAGGCACTGCACGCCAGGCTCGGACCGATGCTGCAGTTCGCACCGATGCCGGAAGTGTCCGAGGCGATCTTCCTGGCAACCCCGCAGCGCGGCACGCCCGAGGCCGCCGGCACGGTGGGCGAACTGGCACGCGCCGTGATCGGCCTGCCACGGCGCGTGCTCGATCAGTTCCAGGACATCGCGGGCAAGAACATGCTCGACGGGCTACCCAACAGCATCGACAGCCTCAGCGACCACGACCCTTTCATCCTCGCCGCAGCGCAGTTGCCGATCTCACCACAGGTGACCTATCACTCCATCATCGGGCAGGAGGATCCGCGCGTGCCGCTGGCGCAGTCCAGCGACGGCATCGTGCCGTACTGGAGCGCCCACCTGCCCGGCGCCGCCTCGGAAACGGTGATCGTCTCCGGACACAGCGTGCAACGCACGCCACAGGCGATCCTGCAGATCCGCCGGCTGCTGCATTGAACTGGCGCAGCGTCAGCCCTTCATCGATGCAGCACCAGCCCCATTAAGCCCCTCTCCCTCCGGGAGAGGGGTTGGGGTGAGGGTCCGGGGCGCGCAGCGCCCGCACCAATCTGGCCATGCAAGGCGACGCCCGGACCCTCATCCGCCCCTACGGGGCACCTTCTCCCGGAGGGAGAAGGGAGCAGCCAAAGCCCCTCTCCCCTCGGGAGAGGGGTTGGGGTGAGGGTACGGGCGCCCTCGCACATCCTGGATGCAGGCAGACAAGGAACAGCAGCACCACTCGCTCGAAGAAGCCAGCGATCCACCCGGCTTCCAGCGCATGCTTGCCGCATCTCGCAGCCGCCGCACGCATAAAAAAACACCCGGCAGTGCCGGGTGTTTTCGAAAAGTGGCGTCCCCACGGGGATTCGAACCCCGGTCGCCACCG
>NZ_AQOK01000511.1:0-1712 GCF_000364645.1 Xanthomonas sp. SHU 308
GCACCTGGCCAGCGCGCTGGCGCGGCAGTTGCGCCGCCAGCGCAGCGCCGCGCTCGACTACGCACCGCCGCAGGGCCACGCCGCGCTGCGCCGGCAGATCGCGCAGCGCTACGCGCATTGCGCCACGGTCGTTGCCGCCGACGAGGTGGTAGTGACCGCCGGCGCGATGGAGGCGATCAGCCTGGCGCTGCGCACGCTCACCGCACCCGGCGACGTGGTGCTGGTCGAGACCCCGACCTACCACGGCATCCTGCAGGCGGTGGCGGCGCTGCGCCTGAAGGTGCTGGAGGTTCCGAACCGGCCCGGCCAGGGCATCGACGCCGCGCGCCTGGACGCGCTGCTGCAGCGCACCCCGGCGCGCGCCGCGGTGCTGGTGCCGAACTTCAACAATCCGCTCGGCAGCCTCACGCCCGACAGCGCCAAGCGCGCCTTGCTCGCCAGTTGCGCGCGCCACGGCACGGTGGTGATCGAGGACGACATCTACGGCGAACTCGACTGGTCGGGGCAGCGCCCACGGCCGCTGCGCCATTTCGACACCCATGGCAACGTGATCACCTGCGGCGCCTTCTCCAAGGTGCTGGCGCCCGGCTTGCGCGTGGGCTGGCTGCTCGGTGGCGCCTGGACCGACGCGCTGGTGCGCGCCAAGTACTTCTCCACCATCGGCGGCGCCAGCCTGCCGCAACTGGCCCTGGCCGACTACCTGCAGCGGCACGACCTGGAACGGCACCTGCGCAAGCTGCGCCGCACCCTGGCCGACAACGGCCAGCGCCTGCGCGAGGCGGTGCTGCGGCACTGGCCGGCCGGCACCCGCATCGGCGACCCGGCCGGCGGCCTGTCGCTGTGGCTGCAACTGGCCGACGGCGGCAGCGGCCAGGCCTTGTTCGAGGCCGCCCTCGCCGCCGGCATCGGCACCTCGCCCGGGCATCTGTTCTCCAGCCGCGGCGACTACACCGACCACCTGCGGCTGAGCTGCGGCCAGCCGTGGAGCGAGACCCTGGAACACGCCATGCGGCGGCTGGGCACGCTGGCGGCGCGGCTGCCGCGCTGAACGCGACGCCCGGCGCCATGCCGCTGCCCCGATGCGAAACGCGTACTGCCAGCATTTGCCTGACATTCCATCGCACCATGCTGTCCTACCGGCACCGCGGGGCGATGCAGCGGATTGCAGGCGAGCGCTTGCCGATCCAGACGATCGCCGCCGCAGTACGGCGCGACCGCGTCAGCGCGTCCCGCGCGACGGCGTCGATGCGATCGCCGGCAGCAGCCGGGAATGGCTGCGCTAGCGCGTGGCCGCGCCGATCGCCAATGCCACGCAGGCACCGAACACGGTGCAGGCCAGCATCGCCACCGCGCTGAGCGGGCTGCGCCAGCGCTGCCAGGGGAGCAGCAAGGTGCGACGGCAGGACATGGCGCGGCTCCGATCCAGTGAGGTGGGGATGGCGAACACTGCGGAATCTAGCCAGCGCCAGTCTCAGCAGGCGCGAACGCGATCGCACAACCGCACGCGGGCTGCCGCCGCCCCCACGTTTGTTTACGAGACCGGCCACACCGCCGCCGTGATGGTCACGGCGCTGTCATGTGCAGGCCGGCGAGCCCACATCTGCGCCGCTCGCCTCCAGCCGCCCGCCACCGCACGGCAGCGACGACAGCCCGGAGGGCACGGGTGCGCCGGCACCGCCGCCAAGCCCGCGGTGCCTGCCCGGCGGCCGCGT
>NZ_AQOK01000512.1:0-1032 GCF_000364645.1 Xanthomonas sp. SHU 308
CGGCGCTGCGCGCGCTGCTGCACGAGGCGCAGCCGGACGCGGGCCCGGGCGACGGCCGGCGCTGCCTGTCGCCGCGCGAGCTGCTGTCGGTGCTGTCGTTGCTGCAGACCATGCCCTTGGCCGGATTCGCCGTCGTCGGCGAACACGGCGGCCCGCTGGCGCAGGGCCTGCGCCGGCAGATCGCCGGTATCGGCGCCTCGCTCGGCCTGGACCCGGCCAGCACCTGCCTGGATCCGGCCGATGCCGACACCCTGGATCTGGTCGGCCTGCTGTTCGATGTGATGCTGGAGGAATGCGTGCTGCAACCCGCGCAGCGCGAACTGCTGGGGCAGATGCTGGTGCCGATGGCCAAGGTGGCCCTGATCGACGGCCGCCTGTTCGTGCGCGACGGGCATCCGGCGCGGCGCCTGCTCAACCTGCTGGCCGACGCCTGCGACGGCAATGCCGGCAGCACCGGCCCGGAGCAGGCGCTGCTGGCGCAGGCGCAGGCGGCGGTGGAGCGGGTGGTGCGCGATTTCGACGAGCACCTGGCGGTGTTCCTGGCGCTGGAGGCCGAGTTCGGCAGCGCCTACGAGCAGTACCGGCGCCGGGTGGAGATCGCCGAGCGCCGCGCGGCCGAACTGCAACGGGCGGAGGAGCGCCGCGAGGTCGCCCGGCAGCGCGCCGCGCAGGCCCTGCACGATCTGCTGCAACAGGCCGGCGACGACCTGACCGTGCCGCTGCCCATCGAGGCCTTCCTGCGCCAGTCCTGGTGCCAGTACGTGCAGCAGTCGGCCTTGCGCGACGACGGTCAGGGCAGCGCGCTCGCCGCGGCGCTGGCGCTGGGCGATGCGGTGCTGGCGCAGTGCCGCCAGGCCCGGAACGGTGCGGTGCCGGTAGAAGGCTGGCTGCAGCCGCAACATGCCGAGCTGACACGGCTGTGGACCAGCGTCGGCCTGGACGCCGCGGCGGCCGAAGCCGCCTGGCAGGCCCTGCACACGGCGCTGGACGACCTGGCGCACGCGCGGCCGCTGCAGGCCGCGCTGCCGGCGA
>NZ_AQOK01000513.1:0-819 GCF_000364645.1 Xanthomonas sp. SHU 308
GAATTTAATATCCATATATCACCTCGATGCAAACTGTGCGCTAGAAAATCCCGCTCCGTGAATGGGTTGAGCAATAGACGGAAAGTGCGAGTTTAAAATTTTTCGAATACCTGTTCGGTGCAGGCCGTGTAAATTATTTTGCACTTATCTCCAGAAGAGCCTCTATTGGCTTCTTTGCAGTCACTTATTGCGTGACTACTTGCCTCTGGAATAGAAGCAGCACTAATAAACTTAACATGCGCATCATCTAATGGCCGCCCATCTATCTGAGGCTCTGCTATGGCGACACACTGATTCCGATACCGGAAGACAACCTTGCAGTCAGTTTCTCCATGAGAGGCGCAGCGCCTCAATGCATCCGCCTCTGCTTCTGCTTGCGACAGCTTGCCAGTGGTAACTCCGTAGCTGGTGGTCGTATCTATTGAGCCCACCGCAATTGCGCCCCACGTTTTGAGCCACCTCCCAGAAGGTCGAGGAGCTGCAGGAGTTTGGCCTTGCTGTTGATAATAACCAGGAGGAATTGGTGTACATGAAGTAATCGCACCGTTGGCTTGGGCTGGCAATTGACCAGGCGGGCAGCCATTTTCTGCGTACGCAGCGCCTGCTAGGAAAAATGTAGCGAAGGCAAGATAACGGTTGAGCACCATCTGAGTCTCTTATCGCTTAGGTGAATCGGTTGCTATTCCGATTTGGACTGGCATTACCCATCGCCCCACTACCTTCATGCGCTGTCCCCGACGGTAAACGCCCTGCTGAAGATCTTGTCATGTCAACATTTCCGAGCGGCGTATCTTTGCCACCTTGCGGCGGCACATACGA
>NZ_AQOK01000514.1:0-6007 GCF_000364645.1 Xanthomonas sp. SHU 308
CGACCAGCGGCCGCCGGCCCAGCCAGTGCGCCGAGGCCAGCACGATGGCGCGCGGCCGCGGCAGCGTCGCCGCCAGTTCGGCCAGCCGCGTGCCAACCAGGCCGGGCTGCAGCGCGGTCATCGGCGAACCGTGCGAGATGTACAGGGAAGGCAAACGCGCCATGGCAGGTCTCCACAGTGGGGGGCGGCACGGTGGCGCGCGCGGCCAGCGCCGGGCGTTCGTGCAGGCGACCAGGGTATTTCCGCCATCTGCGGGAATAAATTACCCTGCCGCCGACGATCCATTTCAGGAACCGAAACAATGGACACGCTGGAGGCGATGCGGGTCTTTGTCGCCGTGGTCGACCGCAACGGCTTCAACGCCGCCGCCGACGCGCTGGGCATTTCCACCGCCAGCGTCACCCGCCAGGTGGCGTGGCTGGAACAGCGCCTGGGCTCGCGCCTGCTCAACCGCACCACCCGCCGGGTCAGCCCGAGCAGTGTCGGCGCGGCGTATTACCAGCGCTGCCAGTTGCTGCTGGCCGAGTTCGACGACATGGAGGCGGCGGTCGGCGAGCAGGCGCTGACGCCCTCCGGCACGCTGCGGATCAACGCACCGTTCAGTTTCAGCGTCGCCCGGCTGGGCCCGCGCCTGGCCGGCTACAGCGCGCGCTATCCGCAGGTCGCCCTCGATCTGTCGCTGTCCGACCGCCTGGTGGACATCGTCGAGGAAGGCTACGACCTGGCGATCCGCATCACCCGCCAGGTGGCGCCCACCTTGATCGCGCGCAAGCTCGGCGAAGTGCAGGCGTTCCTGTGCGCGTCGCCGGACTACCTGGCGCGTGCCGGCACCCCGCAGCTGGCCGCCGACCTCGCCGGCCACGCCTTCCTCAGTTACAGCTACGTGCAGGACGACCTGACCCTGCACGGCCCCGACGGCGCGACCCAGGTGCGGGTGGCCGGCACCCTGCGCGCCAACTGCGGCGACGTGCTGCGCGAGGCGGCCATCGCCGGCATGGGCGTCACCGTGCAACCGGACTTCATGGCCGAAGCGGCGCTGGAGGACGGCCGCCTGGTGCGGGTGCTGCCCGACCATGAGATCGGGCCGATCGGCGTCTACGCGGTGTACGCCAGCCGCAGCCACCTGGCGCCGAAGGTGCGCAGCTTCATCGACTACCTGGTCGAAGTGGGCATCGATCGCACGATGCGCTCCCCGGCCGAGAGCTGAACCGCGGCGCGCGGACCGGACACAACATCCCGCCGATGGCGCTGATCGCGGCGGCCGCGCATGCGCACAATGCCCGCGCTTTTCCCCTCACCTTCAGGAGTCCGCGTATGAGCAAGATCGCGATCGTCTACTTCAGCGGCTACGGCCACACCGTCAAGCAGGCCGAGGCCGTGCACGCCGGCGCCGCCAGCGTCGGCGAGGCCACGCTGTACCGCATCGACCAGGACGGCAACCTGCCCGACGGCGCCTGGGAGGCCATCGGCCAGGCCGACGCCATCGTCTACGGCAGCCCGACCTACATGGGCGGCCCGGCCTGGCAGTTCAAGAAGTTCGCCGACGCCAGCTCCAAGCCGTGGTTCGCGCAGGCCTGGAAGGACAAGATCGCCGCCGGCTTCACCAACTCGGCCTCGGTCAACGGCGACAAGTTCGCCACCATCGAATATTTCTGGACCCTGGCCCAGCAGCACGGCCAGATCTGGGTCGGCACCGGCCTGCTGCCGTCCAACACCAAGGCGCACGGCCCGAACGACGTGAACTGGACCGCCGGCTCCGGCGGCGCGCTGGCGATCTCGCCGTCCGACGCCTCGCCGGACGAGGCGCCGCGCAGCGGCGACCTGGAGACCGCGCGCCTGCTCGGCAAGCGTGTGGCCGAGTTCGCGGCCAAGCTCAAGGGCTGAGTCCGGCGGTGCCGCCCGCAAAGGGCGGCACCCTGCATCGCGATCGCAGCGGTCTCCGGGCGAGGCGATACCCCTTCGGCGCCCGGCCTTGCGGGTCGGGCGCTTCCTAGAGGCAACAATGCCCTCGCGCTGCGGCGCTGCCGCGTGTTCTCTGCATCCCGATCTCGCCATATGCCGGCCCTCGGCCAGCACCGTCGCGCTATGCAGGGCCACCCACCGCATGCGCCGCGCGCAGATGGTCGATGAACACCCGCAGCTTCGGCGGCAGGTGTTCGCGCGCCGGGTAGTAGATGTGCCAGCCGGCGAACGGCGCGTGCCAGTCGTCCAGCACCCGCTGCAAGCGGCCGGCGGCGACGTCGGCGGCCACCTGCCATTCGAACGCCTGGCCCAGGCCCAGCCCACGGCGCGCGGCGTCCAGGCCGACAGCGGTGTCGTTGACCACCAGCCGCCCGGTCACTTCGACCAGGAAATCGTGCCCGTCGCGGGTGAATTCCCAGGCCTGCAGGCGGCCATCGGTGCGGCGCCAGCGGATGCAGTCGTGCGCGGCCAGTTCGGCCGGCGTGCGCGGCACTCCATGCGCGGCAAAGTAGGCCGGCGCGGCCACCACCGTCTGCCGCTGCGGCGGCCCCAGCGGCACCGCGATCATGTCGCGCGCCAGGCTCTCGCCCAGGCGGATGCCGGCGTCGAAGCCGCCGGCGACGATGTCGGCCAGGGTCCGGTCCGAATACAGCTCCACGCTGACCTCCGGATAGCGCGCCAGGAACGCCGGCAGCTGCGGGCACACCAGTTGCTCGGCGGCCACCAGCGGCAGGTTGATGCGCAGCGTGCCGGCCGGGCGGTCGCGCAGGAAATCCAGGTCGGCGAAGGCCGCATCGATCTGCGCCAGGCCCGGCGCCACCCGCTGCAGGAAGCGCTCGCCGTGCTCGCTCAGGCCGACCCGGCGGGTGGTGCGGTTGAGCAGGCGTGCGCCCAGTTGCGCCTCCAGCGCGCGCAGCGTCTGCGACAGCGCCGAGGGCGAGACGCCCAGCTCGGCGGCGGCGCGGGTGAAGCTGCCATGGTGGGCGACGCGGACGAAGGCGACGACGGCGGTCAGCGGCGGTGGACGGTGCATGGGGAACGGGCGGCAGTGGAAGGACGAACGCGGCGGGCGAACCAACCATTGTTTAGCACACCTTCAAAGCACATGCGGATTACCTGGATTTATCCGTGGCGACGTGGCGCCTACAGTGCCCGCACCCTCACTTCGGAGACCGCTGCGATGGCCCTCGATCACTACCGCCTGCTCGGCCGTTCCGGCCTGCGCGTCAGCCCGCTGTGCCTGGGCACCATGACCTTCGGCGCCGACTGGGGCTGGGGCGCGGACGAAGCCGAGGCGCGCCGCCTGTTCGACCTGTACGTCGATGCCGGCGGCAACTTCCTCGATACCGCCAACATCTACACCAACGGCAGCGCCGAGACCCTGCTCGGCCGCTTCGTCGCCGGCCGCCGCGACCGCCTGGTGATCGCCAGCAAGTTCGCGCTCAATCCCTTCCCCGGCGACCCCAACGGCGGCGGCAACCACCGCAAGGCGCTGCTGCGCTCGGTCGACGCCAGCCTGGCGCGGCTGGGCACCGATTACCTGGACCTGCTGTACCTGCACGCCTGGGACGGCACCACCGGCATCGACGAGATCATGCGCGGTTTCGACGACTTGGTGCGCGCCGGCAAGATCCTCTACGCCGGCATCTCCGACACCCCCGCCTGGCAGGTGGCGCGCATGCAGACCCTGGCCGACCTGCGCGGCTGGACGCCGTTCGTCGCCCTGCAGATCGAGTACTCGCTGGCGCAGCGCACGGTCGAGCGCGAACTGGTGCCGATGGCCGAGGCGCTGGGCATGTCGGTGCTGGCCTGGTCGCCGCTGGCGATGGGCGTGCTCACCGGCAAGTACGGCACCGCCGATCTGGCACGGGTGCGCGCGGCGGCCTCGGGCGGCGCGCAGGTCGATGGCGTGGGCCGCGCCGAGGTCGCGCATTCGCAACGCACCTTCAACGAACACGCGCTGGCGGTCGCCGAAACGGTGGTGGCGCTGGCCACCGAGCTGCAGCGCTCGCCGGCGCAGGTGGCGCTGGCCTGGCTGCTGGCGCGCGGGGCGATGCCGATCGTCGGCGCGCGCAGCGTGGCGCAACTGCAGGACAACCTGGGCGCACTCACCCTGCACCTGGATGCCGAGGCGCTGCAGCGGCTGGATGCCGCCAGCGCGATCGAACTGGGCTTCCCGCACGACTTCCTGGCCTCGCCCAACCCGCAGGCGCTGCTGAGCGGCGGCACCCGCATCCAGCCGCGCTGAGCGTGGCGTCCTGCCCCTTCGCACACGAGCACCATTCCATGGCATCCATCGCGAACGCGTTGCCGAGCAACATGACCCTGGCCGAGGCCGAAGCGGCCGGCATCGCGCAGATCGCCGCGCTGATGGGCCCGCAGCAGGGCGCGGCGATCCGCGCCCTGGCCGACGACGCGGACACCGCGCTGAGCGGCCGCGGCGCCGCCATCGCCTTCGCCGAGATCTACCGCGCCGACAGCGCGCTGGACCTGAAGACCCGCGAACTGGTCACGGTGGCGGTGCTGGCCAGCCTCGGCCACGCCGCACCGCAGTTGCGCCTGCATCTGCGCGCCGCGCAGGCGGCAGGCGCCAGCCGCGCGGAGATCTTCGCCGTGCTCGACCAGTTGTACGCCTACGTCGGCTTCCCCTCCGCGCTCAATGCCCTGGCCGTCGCCCGCGACGCGCTGGGCACGTCCTCACCCTGAGCGAACCGCCCGGCGGCCACGCTTTCCCTCCCCTCCCCCTCAGGAGCATCTCCATGCAAACCCGCACCCTCGGCCGCAACGGCCCCCGCGTCTCCGCCCTCGGCCTCGGCTGCATGGGCATGAGCGCGTTCTACGGCGGCCGCAGCGACGACGCCGCCTCGATCGCGGTCATCCATGCCGCGATCGAGCACGGCGTCAGCCTCATCGACACCGCCGACATGTACGGCCCGCACACCAACGAAGTGCTGGTCGGCAAGGCGCTGGCCGGGCGCCGCGACCAGGTCGTGCTGGCGACCAAGTTCGGCATCAAGCTCGACCCCAACGACCCGGCCGCACGCGGCATCGACGGCCGTCCGGAATACGTGCAGTCGGCCTGCGAGGCCAGCCTGCGCCGGCTCGGCGTGGACCACATCGACCTCTACTACCAGCACCGGGTGGATCCGAACGTGCCGATCGAGGACACGGTCGGGGCGATGGCGCGGCTGGTGGAACAGGGCAAGGTGCGCTTCCTCGGCCTGTCCGAAGCCGCCGCGGCCACCATCCGCCGCGCGCACGCGGTGCATCCGATCACCGCGCTGCAGAGCGAGTACTCGCTGTGGTCGCGCGATCCGGAACACGACGGCGTGCTGGAGACGGTGCGCGAGCTGGGCATCGGCTTCGTGCCGTACTCGCCGCTGGGCCGCGGCTTCCTGACCGGGGCGATCCGCTCGCCGGAGGATTTCGAGGCCGACGACTACCGGCGCCATTCGCCGCGCTTCCAGGGCGAGAACTTCGACCGCAACCTGCAACTGGTGGAGCGGGTACGCGCACTGGCCCAGGCCAAGGGCGTGACCCCGGGCCAGTTGGCGCTGGCCTGGGTGCTGGCGCAGGGCGAGGACCTGGTGCCGATCCCGGGCACCAAGCGCCTGGCCTACCTGGAAGAGAACCTGGGCGCACTGCAGGTGAAGCTGAGCGCCGAGGAACTGGCGCAGATCGAGGCGATCTTCCCCGCCGACGCCGCTGCCGGCCATCGCTACCCGGCCGCCTCGCGCGGCGCGCTGCAGGGCTGAACCGCGCCCCCGGCCGCGGCGCGGGTCGATTGCCCGCGCCGCGCCGGCCCCGCATGATGCGGGGGTGATCTCCTTCATCGTCCCCGCGCACGACGAAGCCGCCCTGATCGGCGACACGCTGGCCTCGCTGCATGTCGCCGCCCAGGCGCTGCGGCTGGACTGCGAGACGCTGGTGGTGGCCGATGCGTGCCGCGACGGCACCGCCGAGATCGCGCGCCGCCACGGCGCGCAGGTGCTGGAGGTGGAACTGCGGCACATCGCCGCCGTGCGCAATGCCGGCGCCGCCGCCA
>NZ_AQOK01000515.1:0-3017 GCF_000364645.1 Xanthomonas sp. SHU 308
GCCGACACCCGGGTCAACACCCCGCTGCTGGCCGCGGCGCTGCGCGCGCTGGGCACCGGCGCGGTCGGCGGCGGCGCGCAGGTGCGCCTGCTCGGGGACATCGCCTGGCACGAGCGCCTGGCGCAGACGCTGTTCGGCTGGCTGTTCCGCTGCACCGGCATCGCCCCCGGCTGCTTCCTGTTCTGCACGCGCAGCGCCTTCGTCGCCGCCGGCGGCTTCGACGAGCGCTACTACGCCGGCGAGGACGTGGCGCTGAGCCGCGCACTGGCGCGGCAGGGCCGCTTCGTGATCCTGCGCGAGCCGGTGCACACCTCCGACCGCAAGCTGCGCAGCTTCAGCAAGCGCGAGCACCTGGGGCTGCTGTTGCGCCTGCTGCGCCGCGGCCGCAGCCTGCTGCGCTCGCGCGACGGACTTGGCTTCTGGTACGGGCAGCGTCGCGGGCGCTAACGCGCCGCCCATTTCCGCACAGATTGCGTCGGGTCGGCAAAGCGGTTGCGCCCGACGAGGGCGACTTCCTACGCTCTGCACATGCGCGAGAACGGCACCCTGGACATCAGGAACGCGGCAATGGCGGACCGGCAGGCGATCGTGGCGCTGATGGCGGCGCTGGACTACGCCGGAACCGAGGACTTCATCGAGGCGCGCCTGGCGCAGCTCCTGGCACATCGGGACGCGGCCTTGCTGGTGGCGGCCACAGGGGACGACGTCCTGGGTGTGTTGTCGCTGCACTTTCTGCCGCAGTTGGCATTGGCCGGCGACATCTGCCGCATCAGCTAGTTCTGCGTCGACGATCGCGCGCGCGGCGCCGGGGTGGGACAGCGTTTGCTGGCAGAGGGCGAGGCGCTGGCGCGGCAGCGCGGCTGCGACCGCCTGGAGGTGCACTGCCACAGCCGGCGGGAACGCGCGCACGCCTTCTATCGGCGCGAAGGCTTTGTCGAAGCGCCCACGTATTTCGCCAGGTCGCTGCGCGATTGAGGATTGTCTGAGGCCGCCAGCCGCAGACAGCGGCGCGATCTTCCTAAGGGCGGTTGCCGGCGCCGAGCCGCTGGCAGTACGCTGCGCGCCCCTTGTGCGAGCTTTACGGATGAGCGTCCACACCAGCAGGCCCATCGCGCTGCGCATCCTCGGCACGGGCGAGTATCTGCCCACGCAGCAGGTGCCGGCGGAGGCCTTCGACCGGCGCTGGGGCAAGCCCGCCGGCTGGACCCTGCGGCATACCGGGGTCGCCACGCGGCACTACGCGGGCGCCGACGAGCCGGCCACCTTCATGGGCGAACGCGCCGCGCGCGCGGCGCTGCAGGCGGCGCAGTTGCAGGCGCACGAGGTCGATTGCGTGATCAGCGCCTGCAGCCTGATGGAACAGGCGATCCCGTGCAGCGCGGCGCTGCTGCACGCGCGGCTGGGCCTGCAGGGCAGCGGCATCCCGGCCTTCGACATCAACGCCACCTGCCTGAGCTTCATCGCCGCGCTCGACCTGGCGGCCTGCGCGATCGCCGCCGGCCGCCATCGCAGCGTGCTGATCGTCGCCAGCGAGATCGCCAGCGTCGGCCTCAATCCGGACGATGCGGACACCGCGCCGCTGTTCGGCGACGGTGCCGCCGCGGTGGTGCTCGGCGCCGACGACGGCGCCAGCGGTTCGCAATTGCTGGCGGCGCGGCTGGAAACCTATTCCGAAGGCATCGACCACTGCCGCGTGCGCGCCGGCGGCACCCGGCTGCGCCTGGATCACGGCGTCGAGGCATTGCGTGCCGGCTCGCAGTTCGAAATGAACGGCCGCGCCACCTACCGGCTGGCCGCGGCGAAGCTGCCCGGTTTCCTGCAGCGGCTGCTGGCGCAGGCCGGGGTCGAGCTGGTGCAGTTGCGGCGGATCGTACCGCATCAGGCCAGCGCCAAGGCGCTGCGCCATCTGCGCGTGGCGCTGGGGCTGGCGCCGGACACGCTGATCGAGGTGATCGGCCAGCGCGGCAACCAGATGGCCGCGTCGATTCCCGGCGCGCTGCACCAGGCGATCGCCAGCGGCCGCATCGTGCGCGGCGACCTGATCGGCCTGGTCGGCTCCGGCGCCGGGCTGGCGTTCGGCGGCGCGGTGTTGCGTTACTGACATGGCCCGCGTCCTGATCACCGGTGCCTCCGGCTTCATCGGCGCCTACATCGTGCGCGCCCTGGCCGATACCGGCGTAGCGGTGCGCGCCAGCGGTCGCGACGCCGCCAAGCTGGCGGCCTTCGCCGGCGATCCGCGGATCGAGGTCGTGCCCGCCGAGCTGTGTCGCGACGACCTGGCGCCGTTGCTGCGCGGCTGCGATGCGGTGATCCACTGCGCCGCGTTGTCGGCACCGTGGGCCAGCACCGAGACCTTCCGCCTGGCCAACGTGGTCGCCACCGAACGCCTGCTCGCCGCCGCGCTGGCCGCACGCGTGCGCCGCTTCGTGCACTTCAGTTCGCCCAGCATCTACTTCCGCTTCGCCGATCAATACCAGATCACCGAAGACTTCACCCCGCCAGCGCGCTGGATCGGCGGCTACCCGCAGACCAAGTGGGAAGCCGAGGAAAAGGTGCGCGCCGCCGCCGCGGCCGGACTGCCGGCGGTGGTGCTGCGCCCGCGCGCGGTGTTCGGCCATGGCGACAACGCGATCGTGCCGCGCTTGCTGGCGGTGGCGCAGCGCGGCTGGTTCCCGCTGGTCAACGGCGGCCGCGCGATGATCGATGTGTGCTGCGTGGAGAACGCGGTGGCCGCGGCGCTGGCTGCGCTGCGCGCCGAGCACATCGGCGATGGCCGCGCCTACAACATCAGCAACGGTGTGCCGATCGCAGTGCGCGACCTGCTGACCGAACTGTTCGCGGTGCTGCGCCTGCGCGTGCGGCTGCTGCCGGTGCCGCGCGGACCGGCGTTGGCGCTGGCCACGCTCGGCGAGCAGATCGCGCTGCGCCGTCGCGGGCAGCCGGAGCCGCGGCTCAGCCGCTACGGCATCGGCGTGCTCGGCTATTCGCAGACGCTGGACATCGGCCGCGCCCGCCGC
>NZ_AQOK01000516.1:0-2447 GCF_000364645.1 Xanthomonas sp. SHU 308
CCGAGGCCGGGCTGGCCGCGCTGGGGCGGCCATGAGCGCGCCCCGGCTGCGCTGGCGGCTGTACGAGGCTGGCCACTGCACGCACCCCGAACGCGCCACGCGCCGCGGCGCGCCGCTGGCGCCGTGCCCGTTCCCGGCGCTGGCGGCCCTGCTGCAGCATCCACAGCAGGGCGACCTGTTGTTCGATACCGGCTATTCGCCCCACTTCTTCGACGCCACCGCGCGCTTCCCCGAACGCCTGTACCGCTGGCTGACCCCGGTGCAGTTGGCACCTGGGCAATCGCTACGCGAACAACTCGCCCGCGACGGCGTGGATGCGGAGCGCATCGACTGGATCGTGCTGTCGCATTTCCATGGCGACCACGTCGGCGGCGTCGCCGATTTCCCGCAGGCGCGCCTGGCCTGCGCGCAACAGGCCTGGGACGATCTGCAGCGCCGCGGCCGGCTGGCCGCGCTGCGCGAAGGTTTCCTGCCGGCGCTGCTGCACGGCGCGCGCCCGCGCATGCACTGGATCGAGGCGCTGCCCACGGCGCTGTCGCCCGCCGCACTGCGCGACTTCGGCACGCCGCGCGACCTGTTCGGCGACGGCAGCGTGCTGCTGGTGCCGCTGCCCGGACATGCGCCCGGCCACTACGGCCTGTGGTTCGAGGACGCGCACGGCCCGGTGTTCCTGATCGCCGACGCGGCCTGGTCCAGCGCCGCGCTCGCCGACGGCACGCCGCCGCCGGCCCTGGTCACCCGCCTGCTCGGCGAGCATCGCGTGTATCGCGACACCCTGGCGCGGCTGCATGCGCTGCGCCAGGCCGAGCCGGGCTTGCGCCTGGTGCCCTCGCATTGTCGGCAATGGCGGCCGGCACCGACGGAGCACACGCATGGCTGAGGCCCGCGGGGTGCTGATCACCGGCGCACGCGCGCCGGTCGCGCTGGACCTGGCGCGCCGCTTCGCCACGCAGGGTTGGCGGGTGCACCTGGCCGACAGCGTCGCCAGCCGCATCTCCGGCTGGTCGCGCGCGGTGGCCGGGCATCACCGCATCGCACCGGCACGCGATGCGCCACGCGCCTGGCTGGCCGATCTCAACGCCCTGCTCGCGCGCCAGCGCATCGACGTGCTGGTGCCGACCTGCGAGGAAGTGTTCTACCTGGCCCGCTATCGCAGTGCGCTGCCGACGCAGTTGCAGCTGCCGTTGCACGACTTCGACACGCTGCGCACGCTGCACAGCAAGTACCACTTCATGGAACTGGCGCTCGGACTCGGCAGCGATGTGGAGGTGCCCGCCAGCGTGCGCGTGCGCAGCCTGGCGCAGGCGCGCGAATGGGCCGGCGACGCGCCGCTGGTATTGAAACCAGAATTCTCGCGATTCGGCGTGCATGTCCGGCTCTATCCGGACGGTGTGACCGCCGATGCCACGCCGCTGCCCGCGCAGGGCGACTGGGTCGCACAGCGCTACTATGAGGGCGAGGAACGCTGCTCGTATGCGCTGGCGCGCGACGGCGTGCTGCTGGCGCATGCGGTGTACCGCCCGCGCTACCGCCTGCGGCGCAGTTCCAGCTACTACTTCGACGCCGCACCGAACCCGCAGATCGAGCGTTTCACCGCGCAACTGGTGCAGGCGCTGCGCTTCACTGGGCAGATTTCCTTCGACTGGATGGTGTCCGCGCAAGGGCGCTGCAGCGTGATCGAATGCAATCCGCGTGCGACCAGCGGCCTGCACCTGTTCGCCGCGACCGATCCGCTGGTGGCCTTGCTGTGCGGCGACGCGGGCGCGGCGCCGGCGCCGTTGCGCCCGGCCGACGACCGCGCAGCGATGCTGGGCATGCTGATGCTGGGCGTGGCGTTGCCGGCGGCGCTGGGCCAGGGTCGGCTGCGGCAGTGGCGCCGCGACTACGCACGCGCCGAGGACGTACTGGCGCCGCGCGGCGACCGCTGGCCGTTGGCCGGCACGCTGTGCGACCTGGGCAGCCACGCGCGCCTGGCGCTGGCACAACGCTGCAGCGTGCGCGAAGCCGCCACCCGCGATACCGAGTGGGACGGCGAGGCACTGCCGCCGCCATGAGCCATGGCGACGCCCCCGCCGCAGCCGCCGACTACGCCGCGCAGCTGCAACGCTTCGCCGCGCTGCATGCCGGCGGCGAGGCGCAGCAGCTGGCCGACAACGCGCATGCGCGCATCGAGGTGCTGCAGGCCGGCGCGCTCGCGCTGCCGGTGACGGTCGGCGAACGCCACCCGGGCAACGCCTGGGTGTGCTCGCCGCGCACCACCTATGCCGACTACGCCGCCGAGGAAGCCGCGCGGCTGTTGCCGGGCGCGCTGGCCGCGCCGGTACGCGGCCTGTGCGGCGGCATCGGCGCGTGGCTGGACTGGGCACGGATCGACCGTGCGGTCACCCTCAACAACTGGCTGCTGTCCACCAACCTGTACCCGCCGCTGCCGCCGAGCGGCTTTTGCG
>NZ_AQOK01000517.1:0-2296 GCF_000364645.1 Xanthomonas sp. SHU 308
TGGATGCCGCACGCGCGCGCTGGCCCGACCACGCGCTGTGGTTCCGCTCGCTCAACGCGGTGGATACGCCGCAGTGGCTGCACGCGCTGCAGGCCGAAGGCTTCACCCTGATCGGCAGCCGCCAGGTCTACCTGTACGAAGACTGGCCGCGACTGCTGCGCCATCGCGACCTGGCCCGCGACCTCAAACTGGTCGACCGCCGCGACCTGCAGCGCTGCGGCAACGACGCCATCGGCGAGGCCGACTATGCGCGCATCGCCGCGCTGTATGCGCAGCTGTATCTGGAGAAATATTCGCACTGCAATCCGTCCTACCACGCCGACTTCCTGCGCGCCTGGCACCGCGCCGGGCTGCTGCGCTTCGACGGCTTCCGCGACGGCGACGGGCAACTGGTCTGCATCACCGGCCTGTTCGGCATCGGCGGCACCGTCACCGCACCGATCGTCGGCTACGACCTGCACCTGCCGCAGCGGCTGGCGCTGTACCGCACCCTCACCGCCTGCGGCATCGACCATGCGCGACGGTATGGCCAGCGCCTCAACCAGAGCGCCGGCGCGGCCAGTTTCAAGCGCCAGCGCGGCGGCATGCCGGTCATCGAGTACAGCGCGGTCGATGCGCGCCACCTGCCGCTGCGGCGACGCCAGCCGATCGCCGCGCTCGGCGCCCTGACCCGGCGCATCGGTGTCCCGCTGATGCGCCAGTACCGGCTATGAGGCCAGGCAGCGCCACGCCCGAAGGCGGGCCGTAATCGTTTTCAGCGTCGATCGCGCATGCCGCGTCGGCTGCCCGACACTGGCACTGGCATATACTTTGCTGCATCTGCAACACCTCATCGCCGCTGCGGCCCGGAACATCTGTGGAATGGATTGCGCATCTGGCCCATGCCGGCACCTTGCTGATCGTCAACGCATTGCTCGCGGCAGTGTCCTCGGCGATGTTCCTGGCGCTGTACGTCACCGGCCGCAAGGAACGGCACGCCCGCAGCCTGTTGCTGCTGACGCTGAGCTACGCCGTGTTCACCCTGGGCTTCGGCACCCTGCTGGCGCCGGCCTGGCACTACATGGAAGTCTGGGTCGCGCCCGCCGGCAACGTCACCCTCGACGTGGCCACCGCACTGACACTGGTGGCGGTAAACGCCTACCTGCGACGCCCACTGCTGCAGTGGACATTGCTGGTCCCGATCGCGCTGCTCTGCGTGCTGGAACTCTACAGCCTGCACTACACAGGCCTCGATCACCGCATCATGGTGATCTTCGGCGGCCTGGTACGCGGCATGCTGACCCTGGCCACCGCGGTGGCGCTGTGGCGACACGCCGACAGCACCGTGCGCACGCCGGCGCGCTTCACGGCCGTCTTCCATTTCCTGTGGGCCGGCATGGTCGGGCTGCGGGTGGTCTGGTGGGCCTTCCATCCCGACGTCGATACCAGCTACGACCCGACCACCAACTTCGGCCTGCTCTCGCGCATCGTGCTGACCGCCAGCATCACCCCCGGCTTCCTGTGGATGCTGACCCGCGAAATGAACGCGGAACTGCGGCGGCACGCCTCGCAGGATCCGCTCACCGGGGTGACCAACCGCCGGGTGATGTGGGAGCGCGGCGAGGCGGCGACCCTCGATGCCGCACGCAAGCGGGCGTCGATCGCGGTGCTGATGATCGACGTGGACCATTTCAAGGCGATCAACGACCGCTTCGGCCATGCGGTCGGCGACCAGGTGCTGGTCGCCATCGCGCAGACCCTGACGCAGCACATCCGCATGCCGGACCTGCTGGCGCGCATCGGCGGCGAGGAGTTCATGGTGCTGATTCCGCAGGGCGACGAGGCGTCGGTGCGCGATCTCGCCGAACGCCTGCGGCGGCGCATCGAGCAGCAACAGATCGATGCCGCGCCGGAGGCGCCGCTGGTGTGCACGGTGAGCATCGGCTACTGCCTGTCGTCGCCCGGGGCGCAGGCGTCCTGGCAGACCCTGGTGCTGGCCGCCGACCAGGCGCTGTACGCGGCCAAGCGCGCCGGCCGCAACCGGGTCGCCGGCACCACCATCACATGAACGCGCGCGGCGCGCGGCACACCACGCGCGTGGCGCCGGCGGCATGAGCGCCTGGCATCCGTCCCTGTACCGGCAGTGGTTCGCCGTCGCCCCCGCCACGGCGTTGCGGCGCCAGCCGCTGGCGGTGTCGGTGATGGACCGGCATGCGGCGATCGCGCGTTGCGCCGATGGCGGCCTGCTGGCGCTGGAAGACCGCTGCCCGCACCGGCACGCGCCGCTGTCGGCCGGCTGCGCCACCGGCGACGGCCT
>NZ_AQOK01000518.1:0-1217 GCF_000364645.1 Xanthomonas sp. SHU 308
CGACCGCGGACAGCGCCACCGGCATGGACACCGGCGCCGCGCCGGCATCGGCAAGCGCGCCTGCGGCGATGCCGCCGGCGAGTGCTGCCCCGGGCACCGCGTCGGCCAACGGCACGCCGACCTCGGCCGAGGACGACTACGCCGCGCTGTACGGCGGCGACCCGTACAACCCGGTCGCCGATCCGACCCTGCCGGAGGGCGTGCCTGCACCGCAGAGCTACGATCCGTGGGAGAAGTTCAACCGCAAGGTGCATGCCTTCAACAACGTGGTCGACCGCGGCGTGGCGCGGCCGCTGGCACGCGCCTACGTCAACGTGGTGCCGCGGCCGGTGCGGTTGGGCGTGACCAACTTCTTCGACAACCTCAGTTCGCCGCTGACCATGGTCAACCAGCTGCTGCAGGGCCGTCCGCTGCAGGCGGGGCAGACCCTGAGCCGGTTCCTGATCAACAGCACGCTGGGCATCGGCGGCATCTTCGACCCGGCCACCGACGCCAACCTGCCGCGGCGCAGCGAGGACTTCGGCCAGACCCTGGGTGTGTGGGGCTGGCGCCGCTCGCGCTACCTGGAACTGCCGTTGTTCGGCCCGCGCACGGTGCGCGATGCGTTCGGCCTGGTCGGCGACGCGCCGCTGTCGCCACTGCAGCAGATCGAGGAAGACCGGGTGCGCATCGGTCTGCAGGGCCTGCAGTTGGTCGACACGCGCGCGCAGTTGCTGTCGCTGGACAGTCTGCGCGACCAGGCGCCGGACGAGTACCAACTGACCCGCGATGCGTGGCTGCAGCGCCGCAACTATCAGATCGAGAGCGACATGCGCGGGCACAAGCGTCAGGACGACGATCTGCCGGCCTATCTGCGCGAGGAAGAAACCAATCCGACGGTGCCGGTGGATGCGATGCCGGTCCCGGAGTGGCGCGGCGGTCGCTGAGTCGCCTGCACTTAGGCAGCACAGAAAACCCCGGCTTCGGCCGGGTTTTTTGTGCCTGAACTTTTTTGCCATCGCGCACAGTAGCAGCGCAGAGTGGAATGGCTGCTGGATTGCGGCGGGTGATGCCATATTTGCAGCGGACGTCGACATGCCGTCGCTTCGCTCTTGCTTTGGCTTTGCTCTTGCTTTGGCTTTGCTCTTGCTTTGGCTTTGACTATTGCTTTTGCTGTTGATTTACCTGGGTCCCCTCGGAGCGGCAGCCGCGGCGGGCGAATACCCGAAGGGCGACGC
>NZ_AQOK01000519.1:0-1055 GCF_000364645.1 Xanthomonas sp. SHU 308
TGGTGCCGGCGGCGCAATTGCCGCTGCGCCGCGACGCCCGCGGCCGGCCCGGCCTGCATGCACCGCTGGCGTACGTGGACACCGGTTGGAGCCACAGCGGCGACTACCTGCTGGTGGCGGTGGCCGCGCACGCGCGGCTGGGGGTGGACATCGAGCGCCAGCGGCCACGGCCGCGCCTGCTGGAACTGGCGCAGCGCTTCTTCCACCCGGACGAGGTCGCGCTGCTGGCCGCGCTGGCGGCGCCGGCGCGCGAGGCGCTGTTCTTCCGCCTGTGGTGCGCCAAGGAAGCGCTGCTCAAGGCGCATGGCCACGGCATCGCCTTCGGCCTGCACCGGCTGCGCTTCGCCGAGGACGCCGGCGGCGCGCTGCGCCTGGTCTGGTGCGACCCGGGCCTGGGCGCGGCCGAGGTCTGGCATCTGCACGAATGGGAGGCCGCGCCCGGCTACCGGGCGGCGCTGGCCTGGTGGCCAGGGCTGCCGTAGGTTCAATGCCTCTGGATCGTGTTGCAGCCCTGTGATTCCGATGTCGGCCTCGTTGGCTGGGCAGGTCGTGCTTTAGCGCAATTTGATGTAAAAAGATATACGTTTTTTATAGGAAAACGCGATGAAGCTCCCTGTGCCGCCCCCAGACAGCTGGCGTCTTCTTGCTGATGAACCTGAACGCATGGTGAGGGTGTTCAGGTCGAAGATCGGTCCCGAGGTGGCTGGAAGCTACGAACACTGGGACAAACTCAGGCATAGAGTCGCGCCAGACGGCCTCACCACAGAAGAATGGTGGGCTGGCATCAAGTGGAGCCGTCAAGCGCTGGCACGCGAACTTGATCTGGTGGACAAAGACGACGAGAACTTCGTCGTTTCCATTACCGATTCGATGCAGCGCAGACTTCACTACATTGATCGCGAGGCGGCTGGGGCGATCAAAGGAATGGAGAGCAGCGGTGGACAGAATAGATTTCTGATCCGTTCGCTGATCGAGGAGGCCATGACGTCGTCCCAGCTTGAGGGAGCCGCTACCACCCGCGCGGTTGCAAAAGAGATGCTATCGACTGGCAGACT
>NZ_AQOK01000520.1:0-1218 GCF_000364645.1 Xanthomonas sp. SHU 308
GCCGGCCTCGGTCAGGCGCCAGGCCCAGGCGTGGGTGTCGGGCAGCGGTTCGCCGCGACGCAACGGCACCGGCAGGGCGGTCGCCAGCACCTCGCCCAGCGGCGCGTGGCTGTAGCGGGCCAGCCAGCGCAGCGACTCGGCCAGTTCGCCGTGCAGAAGGGGCACCGGGTCCAGCCAGGCCAACGCCGCGCGCAGGCCGTCCGCGTCCTCGACCTGGCCGATCGCCGCGACCACTCCGCTCAGTTCGCGATTGCCGAACGGCACCTGCACCCGGCGGCCGACGTCGCCGTCGGCGACCGTGCCCCCGGGCGGCGGCAGGTAGTCGAACACCTGCGGCAGCGGCACGGGCAGGGCGACGCGGAGCGTGGCGGCGGGGGAGGGCATCCGCCTAGTCTAGGGCGTGTCACCGATCCCCGAGTACGCCGCGTTGGGTCTGGCAGGCGCGCTGCCGGCGTTGCGTGGCGCAGCGCCTGACTGGCCGTCAGGTCAAGCCGCGCGGCGTCGGCAGCGCGCCTGCCAGACCGAACCCGAAGGGCCGTGGTTGCGCGTGCCCGTGGCCGCGTCATCGCTCGGGCGTGGACGCACGTCCACTTCCTCGCTCTTCCTTGCCACAGGCACGCGCAATCACGGCGCGGCATGCTCGGGGATTGGTGACACGCCCTAGCGGCCGCCGCAAAGTGGGTTCCGGGGGGCGGGAGTTGCGCGCGATTGCTGCCCGCAAAGTGATAAACCGGTCGTAAATGGCCGCCGTGCTTGGGGAATCGAATTTATCCACACCTGCTGTGGATAAAGCTGTGCATGACGGGCATGCTCCACGCCGTGAAGACGGACTCACAAGCCTCTGCCACGAGTTGGACAAAAAAGCGCCAATCGCATTTATTCTTTTAAGAACAACAACTTGTCCGTGAAACACAGATGCAACATGGTTTCGCGGGGGCTTGACAAGACCTGTCGCAGGCCAATTTCCGGCGCTGTGCACAACCGGCCGTCGCGACGGCCGCGGGTGAGCCGATCGGGACGCCGCTGTCAAGCGCGCGGTGTGGCGGCTGCCTCGTTATCATCGCGCCGATGATGGAGTTCCGATGACCGCCACGTCCCCTTCCGACGGCGTGGCCGCACCGCCCGCCCTGGCCGCGTTCCTGCGCGGCATCGAACGCCGCGCCGCGGTCCTGGCCGACCTGCAGAGCGGCCGGCCCGAACGCGGCATGCCGGCCCTGG
>NZ_AQOK01000521.1:0-13563 GCF_000364645.1 Xanthomonas sp. SHU 308
CAGGTACGCGCCGGGTCGGGCTGCGCCTGCCCGACCGCCTGCAGATCGCCCTGCTGCGCGCTTCCGGCCTCAATCCCAACGATCCGGCCACGCAGGCGCTGATGGCGACCTGGCCGCTGGACGAACTGCGCGGCAATGCGGCGGCCAAACGCGCGCTGTGGCCGCAGTTGCGCGCGCTGCGCAAGCGGGCGCCGCGATGAGCGCACTGGGGTCGGCATCGGCGCCCACGGCCACGCTGCGCGCCTTGCGCGAGGCCGATCTGGACGCGGTGATGGAGATCGAGCGCCGCGCCTATCCGTTCCCCTGGACCCGCGGCATTTTCCGCGACTGCCTGCAGGCCGGTTATCCGGGCTGGGTGCTGGTGGAGGAGGGCACGATCGTCGGCTACGGCGTGATCAGCGTCGCCGCCGACGAGGCGCACATCCTCAACGTCTGTGTGGCGCCCGAGCGGCAGTCGCGCGGCTACGGCCGGCTGCTGCTGCGCGCGCTGATCAAGTACGGCGTCGATCTCGGCGCGCGCCGGGTGTTCCTGGAAGTGCGGCCGTCCAATCCCAATGCGATCGCGCTGTACCACAGCGAAGGCTTCAACGAGATCGGCCGGCGCCCACGCTACTACCCGGCCGCGAACGGCCGCGAGGACGCGCTGGTGATGGCGATCGAGCTGTTCTTCGACGGCATGTCCTGAGCTCCTGCGCGTCCGCCACGGGCGGCGTGCGGTTTCGTTCGAGTGCTGCCGCCTGGATGCGGAAGGCGGTGGCGCAAGCGCCGGTGTAGGTGGTACCGGCCTACTCCCGGCCGGCGCGGCGGCGCTGTGCCGCATGCGCGCCGCAACCTGATCCTGGCGATGCCGCTGCAGGCGGTTTGCGATGGTGCCGGCAGTGTTCGTTGTGGCAATCGCACTTGCGTGCTGCGTGTCGATGGGCGAGGCCCGGCGGCTGCCACCTGCCGTTTGCGGCTTTCGGTGTTTTTGCGCTGTCGCAGGCGGCTTCCGCAATGTCGCCTTCTGTCGGTGGGACAGCGTTGTTGTCCCGCAGCGATGGTGCCGCGTCGCCCTGGCGCGCGCAGGCGATTCGTGCGACGTGGTTCACACATTGTGCGGTTGGATCGCGCGTTTCTCCAACGCCTCTTTACACGTGCCACGCGCTGCCTACAGTGCGCGCCTCTTCGGCGCCTGCCTCCCACGAAGGCATGACCCGCAGTTGTCCGAGGGGACAGCGATCGCGCAGGCGTCGCCGTGCATTCCGCTGCTGCGGAGCGCGCGCGCCTGCGTCCAAACCACGCACGCTCACGAGGTTTCCAGGATGACCACGCAGTCCCTCATCGCTTCATCGCCGCGCTCGCCGCTGCGCACGTTCGGCCTGGCCCTGTGCCTGGCCGGCCTGGCCGGCGCCGCCCATGCCGACGCCAGCCTGGAGGTCGCCAGCACCGGCTGGGCCACGCAGAACGGCGGCACCAAGGGCGGTTCCAAGGCCGCCGCGGCCGACGTCTACAGCGTCAGCACCGCGGCACAGCTGAAGGCCGCGCTGAAGGCCAGTGCCGGCAGCAACGGCCGCATCATCAAGGTCAACGGCATCATCGACATCAGCGAAGGCACGCCGTACAGCACCACCGCGGACATGAAGAGCCGCGCGCGCCTGGACGTGCCCACCAAGACCACGCTGATCGGCGTCGGCAGCAACGCCGAGATCCGCGAGGGCTACTTCTACGTCAAGGCCAACGACGTGATCGTGCGCAACCTGACCATCGAGAATCCATGGGATCCGCAACCGGTGTGGGATCCGAACGACGGCAGCGCCGGCAACTGGAATTCCGAATACGACGGCATGACCATCGAGGGCGCCAGCAACGTGTGGGTGGACCACGTGACCTTCACCGACGGCCGCCGCACCGACGACCAGAACGGCACCGCCAACGGCCGCCCCAAGCAGCACCACGACGGCGCGCTGGACATCAAGAAAGGCGCCAACTACGTCACCGTGTCGTACTCGGTGTTCAAGTCGCACGAGAAGAACAACCTGATCGGCTCCAGCGACAGCGCCTCCAGCACCGACAGCGGCAAGCTCAAGGTGACCATCCACAACACCCTGTTCGAGAACATCTCCGCGCGCGCGCCGCGGGTGCGCTTCGGCCAGGTGCACCTGTACAACAACTACCACGTGGGCAGCACCAGCAATTCGGTGTATCCGTTCTCCTATGCGCACGGCGTCGGCAAGGAATCGAAGATCTTCTCCGAGAACAACGTCTTCGACATCAGCGGCGTGAGCAGCTGCGACAAGATCGCGGCCGACTACGGCGGCAGCGTCTACCGCGATTTCGGCTCGCTACTCAACGGCCAGGCGCTGACCTGTTCCTGGAACAACAACATCGGCTGGACCCCGCCGTACACCTATTCGCTGTTGCCGGCGAACAAGGTGGCGGCGGACGTCAAGGCCAAGGCCGGCGCCGGGAAGCTCTGAGGGATCGCTACGCCGCCGCCTGGAAGGCCGGGCGGCGGTGTGCGTGTTGCGTGGAATGCCAGTGCTCGGGCGCAGAGCCGCTTTCAACGTTGGCCGCGCTCGTCGCAGGTGCGTTGTGGGAGCCAACGGTGGGAGCGACTTCAGTCGCGACGAGCGAAGTGCAGATCGCCACCGGCTTCGATAGCAGTCTGGGCTAAGTCCTTCCACCAGTGCACCAAACAACTCGCCGAGAATTTCTGTGGGAGCGACTCCAGAGCGGATCCAATGACGACGGGGACCCGCTGCAGGAGCGGCTTCGGCCACGACAGACAGCATTGCTTGCCGTCTGATGGTGCAGCGCGTCGGGACTGAAGTCCCTCCCACATCGCGCATTCGTCAGACGCGCGATACTGCATGATGATGCCTCCGCCACCGCCGTGATGGGCGGAGGCGGCCCAATCGCTCGCGCTACAGCTTGGCGCGCTGCGCGCGCAGACCGTCGAGTTGCGCGCTCCAGTCGGCCAGGCGCTGGCGTTCCTGCTCGACTACCGCGGGCGGCACCTTGTCGGTGAACTTGCCCAGCTTGGCCTCGCTCTTGTCCTTCTCCGCGGCGACACGGGCGATCTCCTTGTCCAGGCGCAGGCGTTCGGCATCCAGGTCGACCAGGCCTTCCAGCGGCACCAGCAGCGTCAGTTCGCCGACGATCGCGGTGGCCGCGGCCGGCGACGGCGCGCCGTCGTCCAGCCACTGGATGGACTCCAGCTTGAGCAGGAAGCGCAGCTGCGCGGCGAAACGTTCGATTCGCGCGCGGTCTTCTGCCTGGCCACCCTGCAGCAGCAGCGGCACCTGCCGCGACGGCGCCACCTGCAGTTCGCTGCGCACGCGGCGCAGCGCCGACACCATCGCCTTTAGCCATTCCACGTCGGCCGCGGCGCCGGCGTAGGCGGCCACGTCCATCGCCGCCGCCTCCGGATAGGGCTGCAGCGAGATGGTCGGTGCGGCGATGCCCAGGCGCGGCGCCACCTGCTGCCACAGCTCCTCGGTGAGGAACGGGGTCAGCGGGTGCAGCAGGCGCAGCAGGGTTTCCAGCACGTGCAGCAGGGTGTGGCGGGTGCTGTCGGCGGCGGCCGCGTCGTCGCCGCTCAGCGCCGGCTTGGCCAGTTCCAGGAACCAGTCGCAGAACTCGTTCCAGGCGAATTCGTACAGGCACTGCGCCAGCAGGTCGAAGCGGTACGCGGCGAACTGCGCCTGCGCCTCGGCCGTGACCGCCTGCAGGCGCAGCAGGATCCACTTCTCGGCATCGGTGGCCGGTGCAAGCGAGGCTGCACCGGCATTCGAAGCGGTGTCCGCGTGGTTCGCCACTTGGGCGCGTGGCGACGCGTTCGTGATGGTCGCTGCTTCCACATCCTCCTGGCGCGTATTCATCAGCACGAACCGGCTGGCATTCCACAGCTTGTTGCAGAAGTTCTTGTAGCCCTCGGCGCGGCCCAGGTCGAACTTGATGTCACGGCCGTGGCCGGCCAGCGCGGCGATGGTGAAGCGCAGCGCGTCGGCGCCGTGGGCGGCGATGCCGTTCGGGAATTCCTTGCGGGTGGCCTTCTCGATCTTGGGGGCATCCTGCGGCTTCATCAGCCCGGTGGTGCGCTTGGCGACCAGCGCCTCGATGTCGATGCCGTCGATGATGTCCAGCGGATCGAGCACGTTGCCCTTGGACTTGGACATCTTCTGGCCTTGCGCGTCGCGGATCAGGCCGGTGATGTAGACGTCGCGGAACGGCACCTTGCCGGTGAAGCTGTCGGTGGCCATGATCATCCGCGCCACCCAGAAGAAGATGATGTCGAAGCCGGTCACCAGCACACTCGACGGCAGGTAGCGCTCGAAGCCGCGCTCGGCCATCGCCTGCGCATCCGGCCAGCCCATGGTCGCGAATGGCCACAACTGCGAGGAGAACCAGGTCTCCAGCACGTCGCTGTCCTGTTGCAGGGCGATGTCGGCGCCGAGGCCGGCCTTGGCGCGCGCGTCGGCCTCGTCGCGGCCGACGTAACAGTTGCCCGCCTCGTCGAACCAGGCCGGAATGCGATGACCCCACCACAGCTGACGGCTGATGCACCAGTCCTGGATGTTCTCCATCCAGTGACGGTAGGTGTTGATCCAGTTCGGTGGCACGAACTGGATCTGCCCGGACTCGACCAGTTCCAGGCCGCGCTTGGCCAGCGCATCCATCTTCACGAACCACTGGTCGGTCAGGTAGGGCTCGATCACCTGACCGGTGCGATCGCCGCGTGGCACCTGCAGCTTGTGCGGCTTGGTCTCGACCAGGATGCCGAGGTCTTCCAGATCGGCCAGCACGGCCTTGCGTGCATCGAAGCGGTCTAGACCACGGTACTTCTCAGGAATCACCCATACCGTTGGTTCATTGGTGAGGGGGCCTTGGTCGGAGGCATGCACGCCAGGAAAATTCGATGCGCGTTTCCCCGTAAAGCTAAAGTCGTCCAGCTCACTGGATTTGAGCTTAGCCTCTTTAGTGAACAGGTTGATCATCGGCAACCCATGCCGCACGCCGACCTGGTAGTCGTTGAAGTCGTGCGCCGGCGTCACTTTGACCACGCCGGTGCCGAACGCGCGGTCCACGTAGTCGTCGCCGATCACCGGCACGCGGCGGCCGGTCAGCGGCAGCGTCACGGTCTTGCCGATCAGGTGCGCGTAGCGCGCATCCTCCGGGTGCACCATCACCGCGGTATCGCCGAGCAGGGTTTCCGGACGGGTGGTGGCGACCACCAGGTAGTCGCGGGTCTCGCGCAGGGTCTCGTTGCCGTCGGCATCGTGCTCGACGTGGACGTAGCTGGCGCCGTCGTCCAGTTGGTAGGCGATCGACCACAGGAAGCCGTCTTCCTCCACGTTCTCCACTTCCAGGTCGGAGATCGCGGTCTTCAGCACCGGGTCCCAGTTGACCAGGCGCTGGCCGCGGTAGATCAGGCCCTGTTCGTGCCAGCGCACGAACGCCTCGATCACCGCCGCCGACGGCTGCGGATCCATGGTGAAGGTGCTGCGCGACCAGTCGGCCGAGGTGCCGAGGCGGCGCATCTGCCGCTCGATGGTGTCGCCGGAGTGCTGCTTCCACTCCCAGACCTTGGCGATGAAGCCGTCGCGGCCCAGCGAGTCGCGGGTTTCGCCCTTGCCTTCCAACTGCAGGTTGCGCGACACCACCATCTCGGTGGCGATGCCGGCGTGGTCGCTGCCGACCTGCCACAGCGTGTCGAAGCCGCGCATGCGGTGGTAGCGCACCAGCGCATCCATCAGCGTCTGCTGGAAGGCGTGGCCCATGTGCAGCGTGCCGGTCACGTTCGGCGGCGGCAGCAGCACGGTGTACGGCGTGCCTTTCCCGGACGGCACGAAGTAACCGGACGCTTCCCATTGCGCGTACAGGCGCGATTCGAAGGAGGTGGGATCGTAGCTGGAGGCGAGGGTGGTCATGGGCTGGGAATCGGGAATCGGGAATGGGGAATCGATGGAGCGCAGAGCAGGGGCCGCCTCAATGCGGCGCTTGGAGAAACGATTCCCGATTCTCCATTCCCGATTCTCCGCTTCATCACATATCGTGCTTGCTGACCGCGTAGCCCTGGGCCTTGTACTGCTTCCAGCGCTCGCGCAGCGGGTCGCGCGCGGATGGGTCGGCCGGCACCACTTCGAGGACGCGGTCGCAGGCGCCCAGGTAGGGCGCATCGCGCAGGTTGATCACCAGCGGGCGCTGCGGCGCGTCGACGCCGGGTGGGACGATCAGCACCTGCGCCTCTTCCTCGTCGGCATCGGCGTCGGCGATCTGGTGCGGGATGTAGGCGTCGGCATCGAACGTCCACAACAGCTCGTCCAGTTCCTCGGCCTGGGCCATGTCGCGCGCCAGCACCAGCGTCCACAGGTTGGCGTCGTTGGCCTTGCGCGCCAGCTCGCACACCAGCCGCAGCGGTTCGTTGAGGAACCGCGGCTTGGCGATCAGGTAGAAGTCGGCGCGCATCAGGGCTGGGAGTGGGGAATGGGGAATAGGGAATGGGAACAGCGGGTGGCGGCGCGTGCGCCGCCTCCGGTTGGGTCAGACAGGGCGCTTTTCACGATTCCCGATTCCCGGTTCTCAATTCCCGGCCGCAACGCGGTCGAGCAACCACTGCGACAGCAGGCCCACCGGGCGGCCGGTGGCCATGCCGCGCTTGCCTTCGTCGCTGGCGACGCCGGCGATGTCCAGGTGCGCCCAGCGCTGGCCTTCGGTGAAGCGCGACAGGAAGCAGCCGGCGGTGATCGCGCCGGCCCAGCGGCCGCCGATGTTGTAGACGTCGGCGAAGCTGGAATCCAGCAGGCCCTGGTACTCGTCCCACAGCGGCAGGCGCCAGGCGCGGTCGAACACGTGCTCGCCGGCGGCCAGCAGTTCGGCGGCCAGGTCGTCGTGCTTGCTCATCAGGCCGGCGGTCTGGTGGCCGAGGGCGACCATGCAGGCGCCGGTGAGGGTGGCCACGTCGATCAGCGCCGCCGGCTTGAAGCGTTCGGCGTAGGTCAGCGCGTCGCACAGGATCAGGCGGCCCTCGGCGTCGGTGTTGCCGACCTCGATGGTCTTGCCGGACATGCTGGTGATCACGTCCGACGGGCGATAGGCGTTGCCGTCGATCGCGTTCTCCACCGCCGGCACCACCACCACCAGGTTCAGCGGCAGGCGCGCGGTCGCGGCGGCGACGAAGGTGCCGATGACGTTGGCGCCGCCGCACATGTCGTACTTCATCTCCTCGATGCCGCCCTGGGTCTTCAGGTTGACGCCGCCGGTGTCGAAGGTGATGCCCTTGCCGACCAGCACGTAGGGCTGGGCGTCGCCGCCGCCATGCCACTTCAGCACCAGCAGCCGCGGGCGGTTGGCCGAGCCGCGCGCCACCGCCAGCAGCGAGCCCATGCCCAGTTCCTGCATCTGCGTCTCGTCGAGGATCTCGGCCTCGGCGCCGTCCACGCCCCGGGCGAAGGCGGCGGCGGTCTCGGCCAGGTAGGCCGGGGTGCACAGGTTCGGCGGCAGGTTGCCCAGTTCGCGGGCGAATTTCACGCCGGCGGCGATCGCCTCGCCCTGGGCCAGCGCGTCGGTGTCGTCGCCGTGCACGGCCAGGCGGGCGAGGCCGCTGTCGTCGGGCTTCTTCTTGCCGAGGGTGGCGGTGTAGCGGTAGCAGGCGTGGTCGCTGGCGATCACCGCCTGGCGGATCGCCCAGGCCTGGTCGCGGCCCTTGACCTCCAGCTCGCTCAGGGTCAGCAGCGCGCTGGCCGCCGGCCCGCTCTTGAGGGCGCGCGCGGCGTCGCCGACCGCCTTCAGGTACTGCGGCACGCCGAACTTGGCGGCGTCGCCCAGGCCCACCGTCAGCACACGCGGCGCCTGCACGCCGGGCAGGTCGTGGAGCAGGGCGGTGGCGCCGGTCTTGCCGCTGACGTCGCCGCGCTCGGCCAGCGCGGTCAGGCGTCCGCCGCTGGCCGCGTCCAGGGCCTGGGCGGCCGGGGACAGGCGCTTGTCGGCGAACACGCCGACGACGATGCAGTCGAACGCCGCGGTGGCCGGGGCGTCGTGGTTCAGGGTGAATTCCAGGGCCATTGATCAGATTCCGTTGGCAAATCCGTACAATCGCGGACTCTTTACCCCCAGTCGGATAGGCTGGGGCAGCCGCGAACGAATCCGAGAGTTTAAATCAACCCACCCCCATGCCGAAGCTCGATCGATACCTGCTGCGCGATTTCGTCCAGAGCTTCTCGGCCACCCTGATCGTGCTGCTGGTGGTCAGCGTCGGTGGTGTGCTGGTGGACATCCTGGGCAACATCGCCGATGGCCGCATCCCGGCCAAGTTGTTGTTTTCACAGCTGGGCCTGCAGTTCGTGGTGTACCTGCCGCTGATCCTGCCGCTGGCGCTGATGCTGGGCCTGCTGCTGGCGCTGGCGCGGCTGTACCGCGACTCGGAAATGGCGGTGATCACCGCCATCGGCGTGGGCCCGCGGCGCCTGCTGCGGCCGATCCTGATGCTGGTGATCCCGGTGGTGACCCTGGTCGGCATGTGCTCGCTGTGGCTGGGCCCCTGGGCCGACCGTACCTCCGACCGGCTGATCGACGAGGCCAACCACAGCCTGCTGATGGCGGGGCTGGAGGCCGGGCGCTTCACCCCGCTGTCCGACGGCGGCATCGTCTACATCAGCACCCTGTCCGGGGACGGCACCAAGCTCAGCAAGGTGTTCATGCAGCGGCAGAAGGACGGCCGCCTGGACGTGGTCACCGCGCAGCGCGGCGCCATGTTCTTCGAGGGCAAGGCCGACCGCTACCTGCGTCTGGAGGACGGCTACCGGGTCGAGGGGCCGCTGGCCGGCGACGGGCTGGACTACCGGATGATGCGCTTCGTCAGCAACGACGTGGCACTGCCCGACCGCAACGCCGCGCGCAAGGACGATGACCCCGAACTGCTGCCCACCGCCAAGCTGATCGGCGATCCGCGCCCGCAGGCCAATGCGCAGCTGCATGCGCGCCTGGCGCCGCCGCTGCTGGCGCTTGCCTTCGCGCTGCTGACCCTGCCGCTGTCGCGCAGTTCGCCGCGGCAGCAGCGCTATGGCCGGATCATGCTGGCGTTCCTGGCCTACTTGGTCGGCACCAACCTGATGTTTCTCGGCACGCAGTGGCTGAGCACCGAGAAGCTGCCGCGCGCGCTCGGCCTGTGGTGGCTGACCCTGCCGTTGCTGGCCTTGTCGGTGTGGATGTACCTGCGCGATGGCCGGCTGTCGCGGCCGCGGAGGCAGCCGGCATGAGGCTGCGTCCGAACCTGCACGATGTGTACGTGGGCCGCGCCGTGCTCGGCACGGTGCTGCTGACCTGGGCGGTGCTGCTGGGCCTGGACGTGATCATGGCGCTGTCCAACGAGTTCAAGGTCATCGGCACCGGCAGCTACAGCCTGGGCCATGCCGCCGCGTTCGTGGCCTACACGGTGCCGCGCCGCGCCTACACCCTGTTCCCCACCGGCGCGGTGATCGGCGTGCTGATGGGCCTGGGCCAGCTTGCGGCCACCTCCGAACTGACCGCGCTGCGCGCGCTGGGTCTGTCGCGGCGTCGGCTGAGCCTGGCGGCGGCCTCGACCATGGCGGTGCTGACCGTGGTCATGGTGGTCAACGGCGAGACCCTGGCGCCATGGGCGCAGAACCAGGCCGACGCGATCAAGGCCAACGCCAAGTACAACGGCGACATGAGCATGGCGCGCTATTCCGGGCTGTGGGCACGCGAGGGCAACACCTTCCTCAATGCCCAGGCCGGCGAAGAGCACCTGGAGGACGGCGGCGGCACCTGGCTGGAGCTGCGCGACGTGCGCCTGTACACGCTGGACGAGAGCGGCCGGCTGGCGTCGCTGACCCATGCCGCCATCGCCGAGCACCGGCACAACGGCTGGACGCTCAAGCAGGCCTACCGCGACACCTTCGCCGAACGCTCGGTGCAGCGCGAGAAGTTCGACAGCCTGCCGTGGCAATCGCAGCTGGACGCGGCGGCGCTGGCCTCGGGCCTGGCCAAGCCGCGCAACCTGTCGGCGCGCGACCTCCACACCAGCATCGAGTACCGCCGCCGCAACGGCCTGGACGCGCGCGACTACGAGGACCAGTACTGGAGCCGCTGGTTCTATCCGCTGAACGTGCTGGCGCTGTGCTTCGCCGCGATCCCGTTCGCGTTCGGCGCGCTGCGCAGCGGCGGCATGGGCAAGCGCCTGTTCCTGGGCATCCTGTTCGCCCTGGTGTTCTGGCTGCTGCAGCTGTTCTTCGGCCGCATGGCCGGCGCCCTGAAGTTCGACTACCGCATCGCCTACGCCTTGCCGCCGCTGGTGATGCTGACCGTGTCCTGGTTGCTGTTCCGCAAACGCAGCAGCTAGCGATGCGGCGTCCGAGCGCCACTGGCCTGGTGTTCTGCCTGTTGTATGCGGCGGTGATCGTTGGCTGCCGCTGGATGGCGAGCAATCTGCAGGTCGATGGCCATCTCCAGGCAGGGTTGCGGCAATTGCCGTTCGTTCCAATCACCCTTCCGCTGGCGATGCTCGACCTGTTGCCATGGTTGGAGCGGTTGCCGAGGGTCGTCGCATACGCGCTGGTGCTGCTGCCCATGTTCTGGGCGAGCTACTGGCTGGGTCGGTCCTTGGAGCGGTGGATCGGTGGTGTGGTCGCCTCGCGCAGGGCCGCATCGGCGCGCAGGCATGCTGATGGGGGGTGATGCTGTTCGGCGTTCTCGCCAGTGCTTGCCGATCGGCGTCGATGTCGTGCTGGATTCGCCATGCGCGCTTCCGTTCGACGATGCGTCCAACGACATTAGATAGGTACCGCTGGCACGGTCGTGCCGCGCCGCAGTGGTCCCGATGTTGCAGGAGTGGTCGGCGCGCCGCCGCGCGCCCGTGCGCTGCGGTCAGGGCTTGGCTTTGGGCAATCGCGTTAAACAGGTGCGGCTGGCACGGTCGTGCCGCGCCGCATTGGTCCCGATGTGGCAGGAGTGGTTGGCGCGCCGCCGCGCGCCCGTGCGCTGCGGTCAGGGCTTGGCTTTGGGCAATCGTGTCAGATAGGTGCCGCTGGCCCTGTCGTGCCACGTCAACCGCTCCCGATCAAAAAGCGCCCACCAGAACCCCAGCCCGCCCAGTAACAACGACACGGTACCGACCAGATAACGCCGCCACAGTGCGCCCCAACGCGGCGTGGTGCCATCGGCGCCGTGCAGGCGCAGCCGCCATGGACGCATGCCCAGGGTCTGGCCACCGCGACGCCAGCTCAGCGTCGCGTACAGGCCGGCCACCACCCAGCAGCACAGCCAAAGCAGCCACTGCAGGGCGCTGAACGGTGCGATGTTCTCGCGCGGCGCATGGCCTTCCAGCGTGTAGCCGAGGGTGAACAGCGCCGAGACCACGAACCACAGCGCCAGCACCGGCCAGGCGTCGTAGAACAGTGCCAGCAGTCGCCACAGCAGCAGCGCGCGTGGACGGGGGGCGGAAGCGGGAGGCGGTGCGCTCATCGACACAGCTTAGAGCCAGTCGCACGCTTTGCGGTGGACTGCGTTGCGCGCGGCTCTGGCATGCGCAGCCCTGCTGCTCGTCCCGCCCACATCGACCTTGCGCCCCCCGGCAAAGCCGCTAGGCTTTCCCGATTCCCGATTCCCGATTCCCGATTCCCGATTCCCGAATCTCCAATCCCCAAAATGCCCTCCCTGCATTCCCCCGCCGAACGCCGCCAGCAGACACAACGGCTCGCGCCGCTGCGTGAGGCCGATGCGGCGGCGATCCAGCAGTTCCTGGATGCGGCCTGGGCCGAGCAGGGGTTGGCGCGGCAGAGCCTGGACAGCTACCGCCGCGACCTGGAGGGCTTCGCGCGTTGGCGCGACGGTGCCGGCGGCGGGTTGGCCGGTGCCGATCGACAGGCGCTGTTCGATTACCTGGCATGGCGTACCGAGCTGGGCTATTCGCCGCGCAGCAACGCCCGCTGGCTGTCGTCGCTGCGCGCGTTCTTCGCGCTGCGCGTGCGCCGCGGCGAGCGCAGCGACGATCCGACCGCGCTGCTGGAGCCGCCGCGGCTGCCGCGTTCGCTGCCCAAGGCGCTGGCCGAAAGCCAGATCGATGCGCTGCTGGCGGCGCCGGACGCGACCGCGCCGGCAGGCCTGCGCGACCGCGCCATGCTCGAGCTGATGTACGCCGCCGGCTTGCGCGTCAGCGAACTGGTCAACCTGCCGGCCAACGCGGTCAATCTGCGCCAGGGCGTGCTGCGGGTCACCGGCAAGGGCAGCAAGGAGCGGCTGGTGCCGTTGGGCGAGGAGTCGCAGCACTGGCTGCAGCGCTATCTGGACAGCGCCCGCCCGGCGCTGGCGGCGGGGCAGGCGGTGCCAGCCAGCGATGGCGTGGTGCCGCTGTTCATCGACGCCGCGCGCCGCGCGCTGACCCGCCAGCAGTTCTGGGTGTTGGTGAAGCGCTATGCGGCGGTGGCCGGGATCGATCCGGTGCGGATCAGCCCGCACGGCCTGCGCCACAGCTTCGCCACGCATCTGCTCAACCGCGGCGCCGACCTGCGCGCGCTACAGATGCTGCTCGGCCACAGTTCCCTGTCCACCACCCAGATCTACACGCTGGTGGCGCGCGAGCACCTGCAGAGCCTGCACCGCAAGCATCATCCGCGTGGCTGAGCGGCAACTGCAGCTGCCGCTGCCGCCGGCGATGGCATCCTTTTCCTTCCATCGAGTGCGTCCATGAGCGAGTTGCGACATCGCGTTTCCCATGCGTCAGCACGAGCTTGTGCCGGCCTGCTGCTGCTCGCGCTCGGCAGCGCGTTCGCGGCCGGGCCGGTGCAGCCGTCCGCCATGCCGGCGGCCGAGCCTGGCGACAGCGCGTGGCAGATCGCGGCTGCCGGCACGGCGCTGGAGGCGCAGGCACCGGCGGTGCGTCGCCACGAGGATCTGCTGTTCTGGACGCTGCCGGGCGGGCAGCGCGAACCGGCCACGGCTGCGCATCTGCTGATCGCAGCGCCGTATGCCCAGGTGCAGGCCGCGGTACGTGGCGTCGTGCAGGCGCAGGGGGGCTTCCAGGAAGGCAACGAGACCTCGCCGCTGTCGTATCTGCCCGACGATTGGGGCCGGGTCCTGCTGTCACGCCGCCAGGACCTGCGCGCGGCGCTGGCCGAGCGCTTCGCGCAGCCGATGCTGCAGGCGGCGGTGGAGCAGGGCGCGCTGACTGAGGAGGAGGCGCGCACGCGCCTGCAACAGGCGCGCGAGCGCAGCGATTGGGCGCCACAGGATCGCGCCGAACTGGCTGTGTTCCGCGAGACGCGCTATGCGGAATACTGCGCCACGCGCAGCGAACGCCAGGGACTGAGCGGGCGTCTGGAACTGAGGGTATGCGTCTTCGACATGACCGCGGCCATGGGGCATGCGACCACCGCGCTGAGCATCGAGCGCACCGACAACTACGCCAATCCGGATTACAGCGTGATCAGGCAGATCACCCAGTTCAATCCGCTGGGCGGTGCGTCGCAGCCGTCGCGGTTGAGCCAGCGCGTGGTGCCGGCGGTGTTGTTCCAGGCCGTGCGCCAGGCGCTCGCCGCGAGCGTGCCGCAGCAGCCGGTGCGTGTGGCA
>NZ_AQOK01000522.1:0-987 GCF_000364645.1 Xanthomonas sp. SHU 308
TGGCGCGGCGGCGCGCACGAAGCCGGCGACGCGGGCGTAATCGGGCAGGCCGGCATTGACCTCGGCCAGCGCGCCGTGCAGCGCGGCGTCGTCTTCGCCAGCGCGGCGCGGCCACAGCACCGCCAGGTTGTGCGCACGCGCCTCGCCGCACACCACCGCCTGCGCGATCAGCGGATGCTGCAGCAGTTCGCTTTCCACCCACTCCGGCGAGACATTGCGGCCGAACGCGGTGATGAACACATGCTTGCGGCGGCCGGTGATGTGCACGAAGCCGTCGGCATCGACATGGCCCAGGTCGCCGGTGGCGATCGGCCCCGGTGCCGGGCCGGGCGCGCCCAGGTAGCCCAGGCAGCGCACGCCCTCGACCTGCAGTTCGCCATCGACCACCTGCACCCGCGCATGCGGCAGCGGCCGTCCGACGCTGCCCAGGCGCTGCGCCTCGGGCCGGTTCAAGGCCACCACCGAGGCGCATTCGGTCAGGCCGTAGCCTTCGAACACAGGCAACTGCAGCGCCGCCGCACGGCGCAGCAGCCCCGGGCCGACGCGGCCACCGCCGACCGCCAGGTAGCGCAACGAGGCGGGCAGCGGCACGCCGCGCTCGGCGGCCATGACCAGCCCCAGCAGCAACTGCGGCACCAGGATCACGCTGTGCGGCTGGTAGCGGTGCAGGCAGGCGATCAGGGTCGGGATGTCCAGGCCGGCAGCGCCGCTGTAGCCGATCTCGGCCAGCGACGGCAGCGCGATCTGCGCGCCGGACAGCAGCGGCGCGTACAGGCCGCCAACGTTCTCCAGCAGCGTCGACAGCGGCATCAGGCACAGGTGCCGGCGCGGCGCCAGCGCCGAGGCGGCGTCGGCCAGCGAGCCGGCGACCTGCAGCAACGCGTCGGCGCTCAGGCACACGCCCTTCGGCTGGCCGGTGGTGCCGGAGGTGTAGGTGATGCAGCCGGTGCCCGCGGGCAGGGCCACCGGCGCCTGCGTCAGGCGCCG
>NZ_AQOK01000523.1:0-1574 GCF_000364645.1 Xanthomonas sp. SHU 308
GCGGCGGCGCCGAGCGCTGCGGACGGTCGCCGCCGCCCATGCCGCCGCCACCGCCCTCGCCGCGGCCGCCGAGCATCTGCATCTCGTCGGCGACGATGTCGGTGGAGTACTTCTCCACGCCGTCCTGGCCGGTGTACTTGTCGTAGCGGATCGAGCCTTCGACGTAGACCGAGCTGCCCTTGCGCAGGTACTCGCCGGCGATCTCACCGAGCTTTCCGAAAAACACCACGCGATGCCACTCGGTGCGTTCCTGCTGGTTGCCGTCGCGGTCCTTGCGCACGCTGGTGGTGGCCAGGCTGATGCGGGTGATGGCCATGCCGGCCTGGGTGTACTTGGTGTCGGGATCGTTGCCGAGGTTGCCGACGAGGATGACTTTGTTGATGCCGCGGGCCATGAGCTGCTTCCGTCTGGGGTCTCCGCGGCCAGGGGGCACGCAGAGCGGTAAAGAAGATTTCGGGGAGCAATCCTAACATCGCCGGGCCGGACCGGCCTGCGCCAGGCGCCCGCCGGCGCCCCGGAAAACGCCGCATTGGGCTGTCGGAATCCTGCCGGCACGCCTCCCGCCGGGCGCTGCAAACCCAGGCACGGCAAGCTCTCCGCCCCCTGCCCCGGCCCACAACGGGACGGATGTGGCCGCGCAGCCTATACTTTGCGCACGTTTCCAGTCCTGTCCGCATGAGCATCGCCGAATCCCCCAGCTCCGCCCTGGGCCTGCCCCAGATCCAGATGCTCGCCGCGCCGGACATGGCCGAGGTGGACGCCCTGATCCGCCGCCGCCTGTCCTCGGACGTCGTGCTGATCAACCAGATCGCCGACCACATCGTCTCCGCCGGCGGCAAGCGCCTGCGGCCGATGCTGGTGGTGCTGGCCGGCCGCGCCTGCGGCGCCGGCGGGCCGATGCAGCACCAGTTGGCGGCGATCATCGAATTCATCCACACCTCGACCCTGCTGCACGACGACGTGGTCGACGAGTCGGACCTGCGCCGCGGCCGCAGCACCGCCAATGCGCTGTGGGGCAACGCGCCCAGCGTGCTGGTCGGCGACTTCCTGTATTCGCGCAGTTTCCAGCTGATGGTGGAGCTGGACAGCATGGCGGTGATGCGCCTGCTGGCCGACACCACCAACCGCATCGCCGAGGGCGAGGTGCTGCAACTGCTGCACGTGCACAACCCCGACACCGACGAAGCCGCCTACCTGCGTGTGATCGAGCGCAAGACCGCGGTGCTGTTCGCCGCCGGCACCCGGCTTGGAGCGCTGGCCTCCGGTGCCAGCGAGGCGGTGCAGGAACGCCTGTACGACTACGGCATGCAGCTGGGCTATGCGTTCCAGATCGCCGACGACGTGCTCGACTACACCGCCGACGCCGCCGACCTGGGCAAGAACCTGGGCGACGACCTGGCCGAGGGCAAGGCCACGCTGCCGCTGATCCACGCCATGGCGCATGCCGACAACGTCACCCGCGCGCGCCTGCGCCAGATCGTCGAACAGGGCGACGCCAGCGCGATGCCAGAGGTGCTGGCCGCGATCGAGGCCAGCGGCGGCATCGACTACAGCCGCCGCCGCGCGGCCGACTA
>NZ_AQOK01000524.1:0-1132 GCF_000364645.1 Xanthomonas sp. SHU 308
CCAGCGTGCGCCAGCGGCCCGCGGCGTCCTGCGCCTGCAGCTGCGCCGCGCCATGCGCACCGGCGAACTCGACGATCAGGCCGGCGCTGTCGAACGCGCGCGGGAAGGCGATCTCCAGTTGTCGCGCCTGCGCGCCGCTGCCCGGCATCGCCACCGCGGCACCGCCCTGCCACAGCGCCGCGGCGTCGGCCGCGGACACCCCACGCAGCTGCGCGGCGCTAGCACCCAGCGGCTCCATCTCGTAGATCGACACGCCCCAGTCGGCGCTGCGCGCGGGCGCGGCCAGACGCAGGTAGCGGGCCAGGTGCGGCGCGAAGAACACGGTCTCGGTGCCGCCCAGCGAATCGGCCATCGTGTACACCGTGTCCCAGCGCTGGCCATCGCGCGAGGTCTGCAGCAGGAAGCCTTCCGGATTGGAGGTGTCCCACTGCAGGCGCACGCCGCCGACCTGCGCGGCGCGGCCCAGGTCGATCTGGAACCAGTGGCCGGGACTGAAGGCGCTGGCGGTGCGGGTGCTGGCGTCGCCGTCGATCAGATAGCCGATCGCCTGCGCCTTGACCTGCTTGGAGGAACTGGACGCCTGCCATTGCGCACGCGGCGGCAGGCGGCCGTCCTGCGCCTGCACCGGGGCCGTCATCGCAAGTCCGTACAGGACTGCGGACAACACCCAGGCGCAGCGGCGCGCGCCACCGTGACCGAGCACTCGGATGATCTCTGACGAATATCGCACTGGGTCCCCCGGCCAGCACCGCCTCAATCGAGGTGGGCGGACGTTAGCAGCAACTGCAAGCGGTTACATGATGCGTTGCAACATCCGCAATCCACTGGCACATCTGGCCATATGCCGACATGCCTGTCCCGACAGCCCAACGCCGGGTCACGAAATGTCCCGCCGCGACAAGCCCAGCCCCCTGGCTGCCTGCCGGTCGTCCCCACACCGCCGCCCCGCCCGGCTTGCCGGAATCGCCCGCGCCCAGCAAGATGCGGGACGTTTTGGGGAACGAGCCCGCATCGTATGTCGTCCTGCCCGACCCGGGTCATCTCCTCGCGCGCGCTGTGCATCCTGCTGTTGGCGATGCTCGCCCTGGCCGTGGGCGGATGCAAGCGCACGCCCGCCGAACTGCCCGGCGCC
>NZ_AQOK01000525.1:0-774 GCF_000364645.1 Xanthomonas sp. SHU 308
GCCGCGGTGCGCACGCTGGCGCACGCGCTGCAGCGCAACGACCTGCTCGGTTACGCCCGCGCCGCGGTGCCGCCGGCCCAGTACCAGCGCCTGCAACAGGCCTGGAGCGAGGACCACAGCCGCTGGCCGCTGACCGAGCTGCCGCTGGCCGAACGCCTGCCCGAGGTGCTCGACACCCTCGCCGCGCCGGACGCCGAGCGCCAGCTGCAACGCGCCTTCGACGCGCAGTTCGGCGGCCAGGCGGCGAGCCTGAAGCAGGCGGCGCACTCGCTGGGCCTGTTCGGCGTGCAGTTCCTGCGCAACCAGGGCCACTACACGCCCGAACAGCGCGGCCACTACGTGCAACTGGTGCAGGCGCTGAGCGCCTGGGCCGCGCGCGCACCGTTGTCCGAGCGCAAGCGCGCCCAGGCGGCGCTCGCGCGGCTGTGCGCGAGCGCGCGCCGCACCGGTGTGCGCAACGATGCCGACCTGCGCACCCTGGGCATGGACGAGAGCCTGCGCCGGCTGGGCCCGTTCCTGGCCGACCTCAAGGCGGTGCTGGCCGACTACGGCCTGGACCTGGACGCCAGCGCCGGCGCGCTGCGCACCGGCCTGGTCAACCAGCAGGGCGACCAGGCGGTGGTGCGCATCCAGTACCCGCTGGACGGCGAACAGATCGACACCACCGCGGTGCTGGTGCGCCGCGACGGGCACTGGTACCTGCGCGACACCCTCAGCGAGGTGGATGCGCTGCTGGCGGCCAGCGCCGGTACCGCCGCCGCGGCCGCGGCACCC
>NZ_AQOK01000526.1:0-16721 GCF_000364645.1 Xanthomonas sp. SHU 308
CGACCCCGTCCCGCCGGCTAAGCGATAATGGCCCAGATGCCAGAACAGAATCCCCTCCCGTTCCCCGACGACGCCACGGCCGCACGCGCGGCCGACGCGGCACGTGCGCTCGACGACGCCTCCCCGGCCGCCCCCGGCGCGTCCCCCTCCTCGACCGCCGCCCCCTCCACCCTGCCGGTGGCCGCGACCGCCACGCGCCAGGCCAAGGGGCCGCTGTGGGCGCGCCTGCTCGGCCGCCTGGCCGATCCCTGGCTGGGCCTGAAGATCGAACCGGCCGAGCCGGGCCAGTACAACGACGGCCGCCCGGTGGTGTACGTGCTGGAGGACTACGGCCTGTCCAACGCGCTGATCCTGGACAAGGCCTGCCGCGAATCCGGCCTGCCGTCGCCGCTGGTGCCGCTGCCCGGCGACCCGCTGGGCCGCAAGCGCGCCTACCTGGCGCTGTCCCGGCGCAGCAGCAACCACGCGCTGCTGCCGGAGCAGCGCGGCGCCAAGACCCACTCCGATTCGCTGGCCAAGCTGCTGCAGGCGCACCGCGAGCGCCCGGACCTGGACATCCACCTGGTGCCGGTGTCGATCTTCGTCGGCCGCGCCCCGGACAAGCAGAGCGGCTGGTTCGCTGTGCTGTTCTCGGAAAACTGGGCGCTGGTGGGCAGCTTCCGGCGCCTGCTCGGCGTGCTGCTCAACGGCCGCAGCACCATCGTGCGCTTCGCCCCACCGGTGTCGATGCGGCAGACGGTGGAGGAAGGGCTGCCGCCCGAGCGCACCGTGCGCAAGCTGCAGCGCGTGCTGCGCACCCACTTCCGGCGCATCCGCGAGGCGGTGATCGGCCCCGACCTGTCGACCCGGCGCCTGCTGGTGGACCAGGTGCTGGCCGCCGAGCCGGTGCGCGAGGCGATCGCCGCGCAGGCCAAGCGCGACAACAGCAAACCGGTGGACGCCTGGCGCAAGGCGCACGCCTACGCCTGGGAAATCGCCGCCGACTATTCCAGCCCGGTGGTGCGCTCGGCCAGCTTCCTGCTGACCCACGTGTGGAACCGCATCTACGCCGGCGTGCTGGTCCACCACCTGGACAAGCTCAAGGACGCCGCGCCCGGGCACGAAGTGATCTACGTGCCCAGCCACCGCAGCCACATGGACTACCTGCTGCTGTCCTACCTGCTGTACGAACGCGGCATCGTGCCGCCGCACATCGTGGCCGGCATCAACCTCAACCTGCCGGTGGTCGGCACCCTGCTGCGCAAGGGCGGCGCGTTCTTCATCCGCCGCTCGATCAAGGGCAACGCGCTGTACTCGGCGGTGCTCAGCGAGTACGTGGCGCAACTGGTCGCCGGCGGCTACTCGATCGAGTACTTCGTCGAAGGCGGACGCTCGCGCACCGGCCGCCTGCTGCAGCCCAAGGGCGGCATGATCGCGATGACCCTGCGCGCGTTCCTGCGCCAGCCGCGCAAGCCGGTGCTGTTCCAGCCGATCTACGTCGGCTACGAGAAGCTGATGGAAGGCAACAGCTACCTCGACGAACTCAGCGGCCGGCCCAAGGAGAAGGAATCGATCTGGGCGCTGCTGTGGGGCATCCCCAAGGTGCTCAAGCAGAACTACGGCCAGGTGGTGGTGAACTTCGGCGAGCCGATTCCGTTGAGCCAGGTGCTGGCGCAGCGCGCGCCGGAATGGGACGGCCAGCCGCTGGGCGAGGACGAGAAGCCGGCCTGGTTGAACGGCACCGTCGATGCGCTGGCGCAGCAGATCCAGGTGCACATCAACGCCGCCGCCGACGTCAATCCGGTCAACCTGCTGGCGCTGGCGCTGCTGTCCACGCCCAAGCACGCCATGGGCGAGGCCGACCTGATCGCGCAGATCGAACTGTGCAAGAAGCTGCTGGCGGAACTGCCGTACTCGGACCGGGTCACGGTGACCCCGCATTCGCCCGAGCGCATCATCGCCCACGCCGAAGAGATCAACGTGCTCACCCGCACGCCGCATCCGCTCGGCGACGTGCTCAGCGTCAACGGCGACAACGCGGTGCTGCTGAGCTACTTCCGCAACAACGTGCTGCACCTGTTCACCGCCTCCTCGTGGGTGGCGTGCTGTTTCCAGAACAACCGCCGCATGAGCCGCGCCGGCCTGCTGCGGCTGGGCCGCACCGTGTACCCGTTCCTGCAGGCGGAGCTGTTCCTGCCGTGGAGCGAGGACCAGTTCGCCGAGCGCATCGAACGCACCATCGAGGTGTTCGTGCGCGAAGGCCTGCTGCTGCAGCTCGCCGAGGACGACGGCAGCGTGCTGGCGCGCAACACCGGCCAGACCGACGAGGTGTTCCGCCTGCGCGCCATCGGCCACTCGCTGCAACAGGCGTTCGAGCGCTATTACATCGCCATCTCGGTCCTGGTGAAGAACGGCCCGGGCAAGCTCGGCGCCGGCGAACTGGAGAGCCTGTGCCAGCAGGCCGCGCAACGTCTGAGCCTGCTGTACGCACCGGCGGCGCCGGAGTTCTTCGACAAGACCCTGTTCCGCGGCTTCATCCAGAAACTGCGCGAACTGAAGCTGGTGTGGCCGGACGAGAACAGCAAGCTGGTGTTCGACGAACGGCTGGATGCGTGGGCGAAGGACGCCAAGTTCATCCTCGGCCGTGAGCTGCGCCACACCATCGAGCGGGTCAGCCCGGAAGCGGCGAAGGTGGAGGAGCCGCCGGTTCCGCAGGATTGAGGCGGCAGTCGCAGCACTTGCCCTCGTGATGCGGTGAGATCCTGGCGCGTGGCGACGCGCCATGCATAAAGGCGCCCTGTTATCACTGCGGCGCGGCGGTTGACGTCGCGGCACAGTGACTTCCGACACGCGACCGTGGGCCTGTGCGGCCCGAGCATGCTTGAAACTCCCTGCTGCGGGTTCCGGCGATGCGCACAGCTCCTCTTTTCGCTCTGTTGCTGCTTGCCGCCTCCAGCGGGCCCGCGTGGGCCGACCAGGGCGACGACGCTGGCAAGCACGACCATCGGCCGCAGGTGTCCTCGCGCCAGTGCGGCCTGAGCACACCGTTCAACGTGCTCGCCGACACTGGCGGCATCTGGCTGACCCGCAGCGATGGCGATGGGCCGCGCGAGATCTTCTTCCATGCGGGCGAATTGAGCGTGGATCGCCAGGTGCAGCAGATCGGCGACGCCGATGCGCAGCGACTGCTGGAGATGGAACGCGAAACCCGCGCGCTGATGCCGCAGGTGGCCGATCTCTCTCACGAGGTGGTCGATCTCAGCTACGACGTGCTGGGTTCCGTTGTGGAGATGCTGACCGGCAGTGCCGGCAACGCGCGCAAGATCGAACGGCTGCGCACGCACGCCAATGCCTACGTCGACGGCACGCTCGGCAAGGGGCGCTGGGACCAGGAGGCGTTCGACGACCGGTTCGAGGACTATGTCGAGACGCAGGCGGAAAGCTTCGTGGGCAGCATCACCCGTCACGTGCTCTGGCAGGTCGTGACGGGCCGCGCGGAGGCCATCGGCGAACGCGCCGACCGCATGGACGCCGCCCTCGAGGCGCGGCTGGATGCGCGCAGCAAGGGGATCGAAACCAAGGCGCAGGCGCTGTGCGCGCGGGTGGCGCGGCTGGACCAGCTGCAGCAGGCGCTGGAGTACCGCTATCGCGGCCAGCCTCTGCGCCTGCTTGCCGCCAACCAGGACGGAGCGAGCGAACAGGGCACCACCACGCTCGTCAGCACCGACGATACGCCGCGCAGCAATGCGATCGCGGTGCCGTCGGTTCCGCAGGACTGAGTCTGACGCCGCAGCGCGTGGCGCGACCCGCAGTGGACTCCCGGCGCGTGGCGACGCGGCGGATACCCTGACGCGGCGACCATGGAAGCGCGGCTCAGGCGTCGAACAGGTCTCCGGTGCGCGGTCCGGCATCCGCCGCATCCGGCGGATAGACCAGTTGCCCCTGCGCGTCGCTGCGCGCAGCCGGGTTGAGCGTGGCCGGCTCCTGGTGGCCGACATCGATCAGGTGCACCACCGGATGGCCATGGTGCAGCAGGTGGTCGCAGACGATCTGACGGTGGCACTGCCGCCAGTAGGCCTCGGCGCACATGACCGCGCACGCGCCGTCCTCGCCGAAGGCTTGCAACTCGATCAACGCCTCGGCGAATTCGCTGCCCAACGCATAGTCGGCGTAGTTGTGGAAGCTGACGCTGCGCCAGTAGCCGTTGCGCTGCGGATCGACGCCCGGCTGCCTGCCGCGGCGTCCGCCCAGGGCGCGGAAGTGCCGGTAGGCGATGCCCGCCGCGGCCAGCGCCGGTGCCAGCGCGCTGCCGTCGAACTGCGGGAACCGCCGCGAATACGGAAAAGCGCGCACGTCGGCGAGCCGGGTGACGCCGGCGCCCTGCAGGATCTGCAGGAAGGTCTCCAGGCTGCGCGTGGAATGGCCGACGCTGAAGAAGGTCGCCGCGCTCACGCCGGTTCGTCGGGGATCAGCAGATGCTCCAGGCGCAGGATGCAGTCCTTCAGTTGCAGCTTGCGCTTCTTCAGCCGCTTGGCTTCCAGCTCGTCGTCCAGATTGGCCGGGATGCGCTGCAACTGTTCGTCGAGCGCGCGGTGCTCCCGACGCAGGGCGTCGATGCGCAGGGAGATCTCGGCGGGCGTCAGGGTGTCCACGAGGTTCGAGCATACACAGGCCACCGGTCCGCCGTCACCGTGCAACGCGCCGCTATGCCGGGCGCAGGACAGCCGGCACAATGCGCGCGGGCGCCGCGGCGGAGGCGGCGCCCTCCCACCCTCGTGCCACCCGCGGCAGGATCGCCGCGCCGAAAGGAGTCAGCCATGCGTTCGTTCCGTTCCCCGTTCGTTCTCGCCCTCGCCCTGGCGGCGGCCCTGCCGCAGCTGGCAGCGGCGGCCGATGCCAAGTTCTCCGGCTTCCTGTGCTGCAACATGCGCAGCGACGGCAGCTGGATCAGCGACAGCAACTACGCCGAAGACGGCAAGCGGGTGATCCCGGCCGGCACGCCGGTGCAGGTGACCGGCTACGGCCGCTACCGGGTCAATGTGCTGATCGACGGCAAGAAGCAGTCGATCGGCAACGACTACAGCCGCGACCTGGGCAACGAGGCCTTCGCCCAGCGCTACGTGGTCGCGCAGGATCCCACGGCGAAGCTGGCGGCCTACCCGCCGAAGATCCGCGAGGCGATCGCCGCCAACCGCGTGACCAAGGGCATGACCCGCGAGCAGGTGCTGATGGCGCTGGGCTATCCGATCACCAGCGAGAACCCGAGCCTGGACGCGCCGCTGTGGCGCTACTGGCTCGACAGCTTCAACGAGTTCCAGGTGTCCTTCGACGGCGCCGGCAAGGTCGAGAAGGTCACCGCCGATCCGAAGACCCAGAACCTGGTCTGGCAGCCGTAATCCCGGCGCGACTCCACGCGCCATGGCGCCGCGCTTCCGCCTCGGCGGAGGCGGCGCGAAGCGCATGCCATGGCCGCGACCTGCCGCGACCATGGCGCGACGCAAGGGCAGCGGGCGCTGGGCGCATCCCGCCGGCCACTGCGCTCAGCGGCTCAGCACCTGCGGCGGATCGGTCCGCGTCGGGCCCTGTTGCGAGGCCTGCAGCGCCTGTTCCTGCCCCTGTGCCTGGCGCTGCGCCTGCCCCTGCTGCGCGCCCAGTTGCTGCAGTTGCTGGTAGGTCTCCTGCGCCGGCCGCGCGATCGCCTCGCTGGTGGGCATGTGCGCGCGGTTGGCGTAGGGATCGGGCGAAACGTCGCCGCCGTTGCGGTACACGAACGCCAGTTCGCCGCCCTGGTGCGCGGCGGTGGGCCGATTGAAGCCCACCGCCAGCTGGTCGCGCTCGCTGAAGCCGTTCTGCCTGGCCAACAGGGTCAGGCTGGCGGTCATGCGCTCGCTGTTGTCGTCCCAGCCCTTGCCGATCGCCTGTTCGGCCTGGGCCACGCCGCTGCGGACCCGCTCGTGCAGGGCGCGATCGGCGGCACCCGGCGCGGCGGTCGGCTCGCTGGCGCGCGGCGCAGGCGGTTCGGGTGTCGGCGCCGGTGCGGAGCCATCGCGGAATCCCGCCGGCAGCACATCGCGCGGCACCTGCGCGGCGTCGATGCCGACCGCCTTCAGGTCGGCATGCACCGCCGGCGGCGTGCGCTCGGGGTGCTGCGCCTGCGCCCGGTCCTCGGCATCGGCGATCTGCGCCAGCGCGCGCTCGCCATAGTTCTGCGGATAGCCGCGCGCGTCGTAGAACAGCTTGCCCATCGCCTCCACGTTGCGCGGATTGTCGGCGTCGATCTTCAGGTCCTTGCCGAAGCTCAACCCGTCCTTGGCGATGTAGGTGGCCTTGCTGCCCACGCCCTGCTTGTCGATGTAGCTGGCCATCTCGCTGCTGGCGTTGTACAGGTCCTTGAGCGTGGCCTTGGGATTGGTGCGGGTGACGTAGTCGGCCAGCGTGTTGACCCCGGCGATCTCGTCCTTGGCCTCGCGGGTGCGTTGCTCCTGCCCGTAGGCCTGGAGCGTGGCGGTGTAGTCGTGCGGCGAGGGCGAGGCGGCGATGCCGTCGACCTTGGCGGCGAACGCGGCATCGCTGCGGTCGATGGCGGCCTTGTTGATCGCATGGCCGATCTCGTGGCCCAGCACGATGCGGGCGGTGTTGGCCGAATCGTCGCGCGGCGCGTTCATCTTCGCCGTGGCCAGCACGTCCATCGGCAACTCGATCTGGCCCGTGCGCGGGCTGTACGAGCCGGTACCCGCCTCGGGACTGGGCGCGAAGCCGGACAGCTGCTGTTGCCCGATCGCCTGTTCCACCCGCGCGCGCAGCTCCGGCGTGTTGTCCAGCATCTGCCGCAGCGCCTGGCCTTCCTTCGGATGTGCCTGCGCGAAGGTGTCGACCATGCCCTTCAGGCGTTCGTCGTCGTGTGCCATCTCCGCTCTCCTCAGGCGTCGACCAGGATCTGCAGCATCTCCACGCACGCCTGCGCGTCGTGTTCGCCAGCGTCCTTGCCGAGGAAGGCGTACACGGCGACCGCGCCGCGTTCGAAATGCCAGCGGCCGGCGCTGCCCTGACGCGGCGGTGCAATCCAGCGCGGCACGAAGCCCGCGGCGACCAGTGCCTGGCGATACGCGTCCAACGATTGCGTGCACTGCGCCGGCGCCGCGCCCGGCGCGGGGGTGAAGCGCAGGTCCAGCCGCGACGGCGGCGCAGCGTCGGCATCGGCGACCGATTCCAGGGTGTAGCCGCCACCGCCAGCGAGCGTGCCGGACGCGCTGAACGCATGCCCGCCCTCATCCTCGACCTGCAGACCGGTCTGCGCCGCGACCTTGGCGGCGACCAGATCCTGCCTGCCGCCGATCGCCAGGATCAACCGTACTACGCCTTGTGCCAGGTGCTCTGGCGTCATCTCCGACATGGTCCGCTCCGTGTGTGCAGGGGTGATCGAGGGGGAAGAAGACTGCGCACCGGCACAGGCGGCCAGCAACGCGGTGGCCAACAGCAGGGCCGCGCGCGGCGCATGGTGCCTGCAGGCTACGTGCAGCGACCCGCGGCGATTGCGATACAGCATCCGCTCCATGAAACGCCTCTCCGTCAAACGTCTTCCACGCATCGTGGCGCGGTCAGACATGAGCACGCGATTGTAGCCAGGGCATCGGCGTCTCGCAGCCTGCCGCTGCCCACGCCGCGCTGGAACGTCACTCCCAGTCGGCGCGACGCTGCCAGACGAAGCCGGGCAGATCGATGCGCTTGCGCGGCGTGCCGTCCCAGTCCACGGTGAAGCCGGCCGCACGCAACGCCGCGGCGACCTGCTGGCCGACCGCCAGGTCTGCGTCCTCGCGTCCTTCAAGATCGCCGAAGGCCAGCATCAGCCCACCGCCGTCGATGGCGCGCTCCATGTCCTGGCCGTGATAGAAGCAGTAACCGTGGTAGCGCCTGTCCGGCGTGTCGGCCACCGCCTGGTTCACTTCGACGTGGCCATCGGACATCGTGTAGCTGGCATTGGCCAGGGCGCAGATGCCTGACGCGTGCAGTTGCTCGAACAGCGCATCCAGCCGGTCGCAATCGGTCTGCGTCGGCCAGGTCTGTTCTGCCTGCTGCTTGGCCTGCCACTGGCTGGCGACCGAGGCGCGCAGCATGGCCTCGTCGCAGTCGTCTTCGAGGATGTCCTCGATCATCTCCTGGATCTCGTCCTGGGAGTAGAGCCCGGACCACACCCATTTGCGGATCTCGTCGTACACGTGGGCGTCGGATTCGTTCACGGTCGCTCCTGCGGTCTTCGGCGCATGCCGCGCGCACTGTAGCAGGGCCATCCAGTCGCGTTGCTGACGATCCGGCGCTAGCGAGTTCGCCTGGCATCTGCTACGCAAGCATCACCCACGGCCTCCGCGACCACCATGACCCTGTTGTTCCTATCGGCTTTGGAATTAGACTGATACGCGAGATCTTTCAACACACCCGTGCCGCTCGGCGCGCTCCTCTCGAATGCCAGCACCGACATGAATCGAATGGAGCAGCGGATACTCAACAACGTCGAGAAATTCGGTTGTCACATCACCTCCGTTTTCGATCCGAGTCAGATCCAGCAGCCCTTCTCCTACTCCATCGGTTTGGCAAAAACCCTCGGTATCCCAGAGGTCATTGTCGTCGGGGTTCGCTCCGACCTTGGCAGCGCCTTGATCAACCGTTACATGGAGCGTGCTCGCAACGGCGAGCTTTTCGTAGCGGGCCTCCCGTATACGGGCTTTCTCGAAGGGTTTCCGGTGCAGTTCCGCCAAGTCCTGGAGGTTCATCGCGAGACCTACATGCTGTCTGCAACCTGGTTTCATGGTGGTACCGACTATGCTGCCCTGCAGATTGTCTATCCGACACTTGGAGGAGTCTGGCCTTGGGATCCAGACGCGTCCGATGACGTTCGCCAGAGTCAGCCGCTGCTGGATGGTGCGGGGATCAGCATTTGATGAAGAGCGTCGTCGGCTGGCTGTTGCTCTTTTCCAGCAGTTGGATGCTGGGAGCCGTCCTGAACGACCTCGCATCGAGTGATGGCCTGATCAACCTGGCCCACGATCGCCGTGGCGAATGGTCCGCCTTGACGGCGCCGATTGTCGCAAGTATCAGTTTGTTGAATATTGTGGTGCGCGTTGCCTGATCCAGAAGCAAGCCTACAGGCCATGGCTCGTCGCCGTGGCTGCCGTTCTGGTTGTGGTGTTCTCATGCTCCACGCTCTGCTCATCCGGATGAAGGGCGCCAGATCGCGTAGTCGCACCGGCCAAGCCGGTGCGACCGCGCATTGCCGTGCACTTACGACGGCAGATCGACTTACTTGACCTCCACCGCGCCCAGGTCGCACACCGCGGTATTGCGAGGATTGCCGCGCTGGTCGATGGCGGCGCAGCCGCTGCCTGCATTCAACGCCGGGCTGTTGGCCGCGGGCAGCTGGGTGAGCGTCGGTCCGCCGTTGTTGGCCGGGGCCGACAGCAACGGATCGGCCGCTTTCACGGTGCCCGCGGCCAGGCAGGCATTCGGCCACACCGCGCCCTTGGCCGAGTATTCGATCAGGTTGTTGCCGGTGTTGCTCTGGTTGTTGCAGAACACGCGCTCGGTCTTGGAGTACAGGATACTGTTGCGGAGGTCGAACCTGTCGCCGAACAGGGTCACCCACGGCGTGTTCTCGGCGAAGGTGACGTTGTTGAAGCGCACGCTGGGGCTGCCCTGGTCGCCGTTGGCCGGCTGCCAGCCGACATGCTGGATGGCCGCGCCCACGCCTTTCGCATAGTTGCCGTAGAAGGTGCTGTTGCTGACGTCGCAGGCGCCGTAGCAATCCAGGTACAGCGCGCCGGCGTTGCCCTGTTGGGCCTTGTTGGACAGGAAGCTGGTCTCGGCGACGTTGATGGTGCCCGGCGCGGTGATGGCGGTGACGGCATGCGAGGTGTCGGTGAAGCCCATGCTGATGCGCGCGCCGCCGCCGGGGCCGCCGGTGGCGACGTTGTTGGCGAAGGTGGAGTATTTCACGTCGATGGTGTCCGGCGCGTACGCCCACAACGTGGCGCCGCCGGAGCCGTTGGCGGCGACGTTGTCGCGGACCACGGTGCCGCACACCGCCAGCGTACCGCCACTGCCGACGCCGCCCTTGAGATAGCCGGCCAGCGATGCGCCGTCGGTGTCGATCGCCCCGCCGCCACCGAAGTTGCCGGCGTCGGGGAAGCCCTGCGGCGCATTGATCGCCTGGTTGTTGGCGAATTCCGAGCCGACGATGGTGAGCCGGCTGAGCTGGGTGTACAGCGCGCCGCCGAGCCAGGAGCTGTTCTTGTAGAAGCCGCTGCGGACGATGGTCACCTCGGCGTCGCTGCCGGCGAAGATGGCGCCGCCGCCGATGCTGCTGCGGTTGGCGAGAAACTGGCTGTTGATGACTTCCAGCTTGCCGCGGTAGCCGACCTTGATCGCGCCGCCGCCCCAGGTGCCCGGGTCGTAGGCCTGATTCGATGCCGGCTGCACGGAGCTGCCGTTCTGCAGTTTCAGGTTGCGCACCGACAGCGCGCTGCCGGCATTGACCAGCAGGATCCGGGCGGACTGGCGGCCGTCCAGAGTGATCCTGCCCTGGCCATCGATCACCGTGGGCGTCGTCGCCGCGATGACGATCGAACGGTCGACGGCGATGCTGGTCGGCTTGCTGCCGCAGTTGAAGGCGATGTAGCCGCCCTGCGCGACGGCGGAGGCCAGCGCACTGGCGGTGCAACTGGCCTGCGTGCCGTTGCCGACCACGGTGGTCGTGGTCGGCAACGCCCAGGCCTGCGGCACGCTGCATTGCGGCGCCGCGGGGACGGCGGCGATCGCCGTGGCGGCGGTCATGAGAGCGAGGACACCCAGCGCGCGTGCGCCGGTGATGAGGGAGAACGTCGTGGTCATGATCATGCTCGATAGGGTTGCGGGGGAAACAACACGACGCACAGCAGTCATTCGACTGTCCATCCACGTCGCTGACACCTCGAGTGCAACCGGCGGCCTGCGCCGACCGGCGGCACAGGGTGCTTGAGCGTGTGTGGAGCGACCACAACGCAGGTAGCAGATCGCGCGATTGCACGGTCCGCCGATGCGACAGTGTGCCGATACGCGGCGCATGACACGGTTTGGATGCGTCGCAAGGCACGTTCCCGTGCCGCACCCGATCGCGGCGTGTACGCGGCGAGGCGCCTGGCCCGCGCTACAGCGTGTCCAGACCTTCGCGCAACTGCTGCGCCTGTGCGCGCAAGGCCTGCAGTTGCGTGGCCGGCAACTTGCCCAACTGGCGGTAGACCATGTCCAGGCGACGATTGCGCCCCAGCGTGTCCTGGTGCCGCGCGAAGAAGTCCCAGTACAGCGCGTTGTACGGACAGGCACGCGCGCCGGTCTTCTGCTTGCGGTCGTAGCGGCAGCCCTGGCAGTAGTCGCTCATGCGGTCGATGTAGGCCGCGCTGCTGACGTAGGGCTTGGTCGCGAGCAGGCCGCCGTCGGCGAACTGGCTCATGCCCACGGTGTTGGGCAGTTCGACCCATTCGAACGCGTCGATGTAGACGCCCAGGTACCAGCGATGCACCGCCGCCGGATTCAGGCCGGCGAGCAGGGCGAAGTTGCCGATCACCATCAGCCGCTGGATATGGTGCGCGTACGCATCCTGCAGCGATTGGCCGATGGCGTGCTGCAGGCAGCGCATGTGCGTCTCGCCGGTCCAGAACCAGGCCGGCAGCGGCGTGTCATGGCCGAGCGCGTTGCGCGCTTCATAGCCGGGCATGTGCGCCCAGTAGATGCCGCGCACGTACTCGCGCCAGCCGAGGATCTGCCGCACGAAACCTTCCACCGCCGCCAGCGGCGCGGCGCCAGCGCCATAGGCCGCCAGCGCGCGCTGCACCACGTCCTGCGGCCGCAGCATCTTGGTGTTGAGGGCGAAGGAAAGCTGCGAATGGAACAGGCGCGGACTGCGCGTGCTCATCGCATCCTCGTAGCGGCCGAAATGCGGCAGGGCATCGGCGATGAACCGATCCAGGCAGGCCAGCGCCTCGGCCCGGTTCAGCGGCCAGCGCACCGCCTCTGCCTGCGGCTGACCGAAACTGTCCACGCCGGCGGCCTGGATGCTGGCCCACAGCGCGCGGTGATCGTGGGTCGGGCGCGCATCGGGCGGTGGCGGCGGCTCGCCATGCCAGGGCTGGCGATTGTCATGGTCGTAGTTCCACTGCCCGCCCTCGGGCGTGCCGTCATCCGCCAGCAGAATCCGGTGGCGCTTGCGCATGTGCCGGTAGAAGTGCTCCATCAACCATTGCGGGCGCCCGCGGAAAAAGTCCGCCAGTTCGCCGCGGCGCGTGTAGAAGTGCGTGCTGTCCACCGCCTCGACGACAAAGGCCTGCGCCGCGCCCCACTGCCGCAGCTGCTGATCCAGGCGCCATTCGTCCGGGTCCTGATACTGCAGGCGCTGCGCACCGTAGTGCGCCATCAGCGCACCGAGATTGGCGGGGATGGACTGGCGGTTGCTGGCGTCATCGATCGCCACGTAGCGCACGCGGTGGCCGGCGCTGCGCAGGTGCCGGGCGAAGTCGCGCATCGCGGCGAACACCGCCAGGATCTTCTGCGCATGGTGCAGGACGTAGTCGGTCTCCTGCCGCACTTCCATCAACACATACACCACGCCGGGATCGCGCACGTCGAACCAGGCGTGCTCGGGATCGAGCTGGTCGCCGAGCACCAGGCGCAGGGTGTGGGCGGTGGGGGGCAGCGGACTCACGCGGGGCGGCACGCCCGCGTGCATGCGGTGCGCCAGCGCACGGCCGAGCAGTTCACGGCGCCTCCGGCGCGCGCACGCGCTTGCGCTCGCCACGGCAGCGGTCGGAACAATACTTCACCTCGTCCCAGACCTTCTCCCACTTCTTGCGCCAGCGGAACGGACGGCCGCAATGCAGGCAAGGCTTTTCCGGCAGATCCTGTTTCTTGCGCATGCGCGATCCGCAGTTCGCTCAGAGTCGCTGTCGCTTACGGCTGCGCCGGCCACTCGCGGAACACCACACAGACCGTGGTGGGGTCCAGCATCGCGAACTCGCGTGCGCCCCAGGGCTTGAGCGCGACGGTACGGCAATTCGGATGCAGCCACTGCGGCGCACGTGCGGACAACTCCGCATAGATCGTGTCGATGCTGTCGGTTTCGATGCCCAGTTCCGGCCGGTCCTTCGCCGCCCACTCGGCGTTCTCCACCAGATAGGCCTTGGCGCCGTCGCGTGCGATCACCGCCATCGTGGCGTCCTGGTACAGCACCTGGAATCCCAGGCCGCCGACGAAGAAGTCCAGCCCGTCCTGCATGCGCGCGTAGAAGATCTTGGGAATGAGGTTCTTGAACATGGAGCGACCTTGCCTCCGTGACCAGTGGCGAGTGTAGCGGGCCGGTCCCGGCACGGCATGACGACAAAATCAGGGTCGCCGGACACCTGCCGCGCGCGGGGGCTGGCAATGCCGCAGCCGGCTACACTGGCCAGCCTTCTTGCCGTCTCGCCCCCAGCCATGACGTTCCGCTTCACCTGCAGCGCCTGCGATCAGGTCCACGAAGGCATGCCCGGCTTCAGCGTGGCGTCGCCGCTGAGCTATGCGCTGATTCCGGAGGCGCAGCGCGCCACCCGCTGCGAGCTGGGCTCGGACGATTGCGTGATCGACGAGGCTCACTTCTTCGTCCGCGGCTGCATCGAGATTCCCGTGCATGGCCACGCCGAACCGTTTTCCTGGGGCGTGTGGGTCTCGCTCAGCGAAGCCAGCTACCTGCAATGGGTCCACTGTTTCGATCAGCCGCAGCGTGCGCATGTGGGGCCGTTCTTCGGCTGGCTGAACACACGCCTGTCGCCGTATCCGGAGACCGCCGGTCTCAAGACGCAGGTCCATCTGCGCAACGACGGCATTCGCCCATGGATCGAACTGGAGCCGACCGCGCACCCGCTCGCAGTCGAACAGCGTGAAGGGATCTCCGAGCAGCGGGTGGCCGAACTGTTTGCGCTGATGACGCACACATCCATCTCCGTTGCGACGGACCAGGGGACGACGCCATAACGCTGTCGTCGGTGTGGATGTTTGTGGGCCGCGGGCCGCGTTTCCGTCCGGTGTAGCGGAGGCGCCGAGCCGCGCGCGGCTCCGCGGCGGTACGCTGACCCAAGACCCCGAATCGGAGCAGCACATGGGATATGAGTATTGCCTGACGTTTGCCGACGCCGATCCAGCAAAGACACGGCAAGCCATCGGCCAGCTGCCGGGCGTGGAAGAGGCGGCCGCGCGCGATGCCGGCGCCGCCGCGCTGGCACGACCGATGCCGGACGCAGTGTTCTGGTGCACCGCAGACGGCCTGTCCTTTTGCGCGAACACCAGCGAGGGACTGCGCTGCCTCGGCACCGTCATCGCCCGCCTGACCAGCACGTTCGGGACGGTCGAGGTGGCGGAACTGGAATGACCGGCAACGCCGACCGCGCGGTGCTGCGCCAGCCGCGCCGACTACACTACCGCCGATGACCTCGCCCCTGCCCCTGCCGCCGCTGCACCCGCTCGCCGATCCCGCACCGCCCGCCGCCCGCAACGCCGCGGCGCTGGGCAAGCGCCTGTGTCGGCAGGTCGGCCAGGCCATCGCCGATTTCGGCATGATCGGTGCCGGCGACAAGGTCATGGTGTGCCTGTCCGGCGGCAAGGACAGCTACACCCTGCTCGACATCCTGCTGCAGCTGCAGCGCAAGGCGCCGGTGCCGTTCGAGCTGGTGGCGGTGAACCTGGACCAGAAGCAGCCGGGCTTTCCCGCCGACGTGCTGCCGGCCTACCTGCGCCAGCGCGGCGTGCCCTGGCATGTGATCGAACAGGACACCTATTCGGTGGTCACCCGGGTGGTGCCGGAAGGCAAGACCCTGTGTTCGCTGTGCTCGCGGCTGCGCCGTGGCGCACTGTACCGCTACGCGGCGGAGAACGGCATCACCAAGATCGCGCTGGGCCACCACCGCGACGACATCGTCGCCACGTTCTTCATGAACCTGTTCTTCCACGCCAAGCTGGCGGCGATGGCGCCGGTATTGCGCAGCGACGATGGCCGCCACGTGGTGATCCGGCCGCTGGCCTATGTGCGCGAGGACGACATCGCCGCCTACGCGCAGGCGCAGGCCTTCCCGCTGATCCCCTGCACGCTGTGCGGCAGCCAGGAGACGCTGCAGCGCCGCCAGGTCGGGCAACTGCTGCAACAGTGGGACCGGGAGCATCCGGGGCGGGTGGAACAGATCGCCCGCGCGCTCGGCAACGTGCATCCGGCGCAGCTGGCCGACCGCGCGCTGTTCGACTTCGCCGCGCTCGGCGGCGCCGCCACGGGCGCGGCCGGTGCCTGGGCGGACGACGCGCCGGGCTGAGGCCCCTCGCTGAACCGCCCGATGCGGTGCCCGGGCAGGCGCGATGCGACAATGGCCGCCGCTCCCCGGCGCGTGCCGCCGGACCGTTCCGTTTCCTTCTGCTGGATGCTCGATGTTCTTTCGCAATCTGACCCTGTTCCGCTTCCCCACCACGCTCGATTTTTCCGAGGTCGAAACGCTCCTGCCGGAGGCCCAGCTCAAATCGGTCGGCCCGCTGGAAATGAGCTCGCGTGGCTTCATCTCCCCGTTCGGCCGCGACGAGCAGGAAGCGCTGTCGCACCGCATCGCCGATTTCCTGTGGCTGACCGTCGGCGGCGAAGACAAGATCCTGCCCGGCTCGGTGGTCAACGACCTGCTCGCGCGCAAGGTCGCCGAGATCGAAGAGAAGGAAGGCCGGCGCCCCGGCGGCCGCGCGCGCAAGCGGCTGAAGGACGACCTGATCCACGAGCTGCTGCCGCGCGCCTTCGTCAAGTCCTCGCGCACCGACGCCATGCTCGACCTGCAGCACGGCTACGTCGCGGTGGACACCTCCAGCCGCAAGACCGGCGAGAACGTGATGTCGGAGATCCGCGGCCTGCTCGGCAGCTTCCCGGCGTTGCCGCTGAATGCCGAAGTGGCGCCGCGCTCGATCCTCACCGGCTGGATCGCCGGCGAGCCGCTGCCCGAAGGCCTGAGCCTGGGCGAAGAGTGCGAGATGAAGGACCCGATCGAAGGCGGCGCGGTGGTCAAGTGCCAGCACCAGGAACTGCGCTGCGACGAGATCGACAAGCACCTGGAGGCCGGCAAGCAGGTCACCAAGCTGGCGCTGGTGCTCGACGACCACGTGTCCTTCGTGCTCGGCGACGACCTGGTGATCCGCAAGCTGAAGTTCCTCGACGGTGCGCTGGACCAGCTCGAACACGCCGACCAGGACGGCGTGCGCGCCGAACTGGATGCGCGCTTCGCGCTGATGAGCGCGGAAGTGCGGCGCCTGTTCCTGCTGCTGGAAGAGGCGCTGAAGCTGAGCAAGGCCGACTGATGCCGCGGCGCGGGCGGCCAAACACGGCTGTCACCGTGCGCACCCGCGCCGGCGGTATGCTGTGCCCATGCCCGATCTGCTCCGTCGCCTGATCGCGCCGCCCCCGGCGGCCGTCGAACGCGACCTCGTCCGCTTCCGCCTGGACGAGCGCGAGGTCGAAGTGCTGCGCGTGCGCGACCCGCGCGCGCGCCGCATCAAGCTCAGCGTGGACGAACGCGGCGCGCGGCTGACCCTGCCGCTGCGGGCAAGCCTGGTCGCCGGCGAACGCTTCCTGCTGGAGAACCGGCAGTGGCTGGCGCAGCAGTTGTCGCGCTATGTCGCCGCCGAGACGCTGGCGCCGCTGCGCCCGGGCGAGGCCGGCGAACTGC
>NZ_AQOK01000527.1:0-590 GCF_000364645.1 Xanthomonas sp. SHU 308
CGCCAGCCGCGCGCGGCGCGCAGGCGTGGCGCGGTGGGCAGCGGGCATGGGCACAGCGGACGCGCAGGCGCGCGCGTGGGTGCGCGGACGCACGCCGTCGAAATCATGCATGGTTGAGTTCCTGGTGGGGTTCCCCCGAACCGGAAAGCAGGCGCGGTCCAGGAGAGATCGGCGGAACACGTCATTTGTTAAGTGACGTACTTCCCAATATAGCGAATTTATGTTGCCATGCCGCACGCGCGCGCAACGCGGCCGATTTCGTTCAGCCAGGGCGGCGCCAGCACAGCCGGGCGAAGGTGACCCAGGCGTGCAGCCAGATCACCGCCCACACCGCCGCCCGCACCGGCCACGCCCGGCTGGGCGCCTCGAACTTGCGGAAGTAGCGCCAAAGCCCGCGGTGCTTGTGCCACTCGACGAACCACGGCCGCTTGCGGCTGGACACGCCGCGCACGTGCAGCACGCGCAGAGTGTTCAGCACCGCCACCGTGGCACCGGCCTGGCGCACCCGGCGGCACAGGTCCAGATCCTCGGCATGCAGCCGATAGCCGGCGTCCCAGCCGCCGATGCGGGTGAACAGCGCGCGCGGCAAC
>NZ_AQOK01000528.1:0-15603 GCF_000364645.1 Xanthomonas sp. SHU 308
GCCCCCGCCGCTACGGATGAAGGTTCGGACGCGTCGCCGTGCTGGCGGCGCGTCCACCCCGTCACCATTGGCTGAGCGTACCCCATGAATATCGGTCTCACCCTCTTTGCCCAGGCGCTGGCGTTCGCCGGTCTGATCTGGATCGTCGCGACCAAGATCTGGCCGCCGCTGATGCAGGCCATCGAAGAGCGCCAACAGAAGATCGCCGAAGGCCTGGCCGCCGCCGATCGCAGTCAGAAGGATCTGGCGCAGGCGCAGGAAAAGGTCAACGAAGCGTTGAAGGACGCCCGCATCAAGGCCAACGAGATCATCGATCAGGCCCATGCGCGCGCCAACCAGATCGTCGAGGCGGCCAAGCACGAGGCGATCGTCGAAGCCAACCGGCAGAAGGAACTGGCCCAGGCCGAGATCGACGCCGCGGCCAACCGCGTGCGCGAAGACCTGCGTCGCCAGGTGTCGCTGCTGGCGGTGAGCGGCGCCGAGAAGCTGCTCAAGCGCGAAATCGACGCCAACGCCCACAAGGCGCTGCTCGACGAGCTGGCGGCGGAGATCTGAGATGAGCCAGGCCCTCACACTGGCGCGTCCCTACGCTCGCGCCGCGTTCGCCGCGGCCAGCGACGCCGGCAAGCTCGCGCCCTGGTCGCAGGCGCTGGCGTTCTCCGCCCAGGTCGCCGCCGACCCGCGCGTGGCCGCGCTGCTGCACAACCCGCTGCTGCAGCGGGAGCAGGCGGTGTCGCTGCTGGCGCCGGAGGCGGCCGACGAGCAGTACCAGCGCTTCCTGAGCCTGCTGGCCGAAGGCCAGCGGCTGCCGCTGCTGCCGGAGATCGCCGGGCTGTACGACCAGCTGCGGGCCGAGGCCGAGCGCGTGGTGCAGGCCAACGTGACCTCCGCGACGGCGCTGAGCGATGCCGAGGTGGCCTCGCTGAAGGTGGCGCTGAAGCAGCGCTTCGGCCGCGAGGTCGAGATCACCACGGCGGTGGACGCTTCGCTGATCGGCGGCGCGGTGATCGACGCCGGCGACGTGGTCATCGACGGTTCGTTGAAAGGCAAGCTGTCGCGTCTGCAATCCGCACTGGCCCACTAAGAAACGGGAATGGCGAATAGAGAGGAGAGAACCCGGCCCGGCGGCGACGCCACCCGCGATTCCCGATTCCCCATTCCCGATTCTCAAAGAAGCTAACCACACGTCGCCATCCGCCGTTGCGCGATGGACGATCCGAAGGAAACCAAGATGGCAACCACGCTCAACCCCTCCGAAATCAGCGAACTGATCAAGAACCGCATCGAGCAGGTCAAGCTGGCCGCGGAGTCGCGCAACGAAGGCACGGTCACCAGCGTGTCCGACGGCATCGTGCGCATCTTCGGCCTGGCCGACGTGATGCAGGGCGAAATGATCGAACTGCCGAACGACACCTACGCCCTGGCGCTGAACCTGGAGCGCGACTCGGTCGGCGCCGTGGTGCTCGGCGACTACGAGAACCTGCGCGAAGGCGACGTGGCCAAGACCACCGGCCGCATCCTGGAAGTGCCGGTCGGCAAGGAACTGCTGGGCCGCGTGGTCAACGCGCTGGGCGAGCCGATCGACGGCAAGGGCCCGCTGGGCACCAGCCAGACCGCGCCGGTGGAGCGCGTGGCGCCGGGCGTGATCTGGCGCAAGTCGGTCGACCAGCCGGTGCAGACCGGCTACAAGTCGGTCGACGCGATGATCCCGATCGGCCGCGGCCAGCGCGAGCTGGTCATCGGCGACCGCCAGACCGGCAAGACCGCGCTGGCCATCGACGCGGTGATCAACCAGAAGAACACCGGCATCAAGTGCGTGTACGTGGCGATCGGGCAGAAGGCCTCGACCGTCGCCAACATCGTGCGCAAGCTGGAAGAGAACGGCGCGCTGGCGCACACCATCGTGGTCGCCGCGACCGCCTCCGAGTCGGCGGCGATGCAGTACATCAGCGCCTACGCCGGCTGCACCATGGGCGAGTACTTCATGGACCGCGGCGAAGACGCGCTGATCGTGTACGACGATCTGTCCAAGCAGGCCGTGGCCTACCGCCAGATCTCGCTGCTGCTGAAGCGCCCGCCGGGCCGCGAAGCCTACCCGGGCGACGTGTTCTACCTGCACAGCCGCCTGCTGGAGCGCGCCGCGCGCGTGTCCGAGGAGTACGTGGAGCAGTTCACCAAGGGCGAGGTCAAGGGCAAGACCGGTTCGCTGACCGCGCTGCCGATCATCGAGACCCAGGCCGGCGACGTCTCCGCGTTCGTGCCGACCAACGTGATCTCGATCACCGACGGCCAGATCTTCCTGGAAACCGACCTGTTCAACGCCGGCATCCGCCCGGCGGTGAACGCCGGTATCTCGGTGTCGCGCGTCGGCGGCGCCGCGCAGACCAAGATCATCAAGAAGCTCTCCGGCGGCATCCGCATCTCGCTGGCGCAGTACCGCGAGCTGGCGGCGTTCGCGCAGTTCGCCTCGGACCTGGACGAAGCCACACGCAAGCAGCTCGAGCGCGGCCAGCGCGTCACCGAGCTGATGAAGCAGAAGCAGTACATGCCGATGTCCATCGCCAACCAGGCGCTGTCGATCTACGCCGTCAACGAGGGCTACCTCGACGACGTGCCGGTCAACAAGCTGCTGGCGTTCGAAGAGGGCCTGCACGCCCACTTCGCCAACACCCAGGGCGAGCTGATCGCCAAGGTCAACGACACCGGCGACTGGAACGGCGACATCGAGGCCGCGTTCAAGAAGGGCATCGGCGAGTTCAAGACCACGGGCAGCTGGTAAATCAGTTGCCGGGAATCGGGATTAGAGAATAGGGAATCGTAGGAGCGGGATCCGGGCTTGCCCATTCCCGATTCTCCATTCCCCATTCCCACGAAGCGAGCAAAGCGAGCGAGAGCATGGCAGGCGGACGCGAAATCAAATCCAAGATCAAGAGCGTGCAGAACACCCGCAAGGTGACGCGCGCGCTCGAGATGGTCTCGGCCTCCAAGATCCGCAAGGCGCAGGATCGGATGAAGACCTCGCGTCCGTACGCGCAGGCGATGAAGCAGGTGATCGGGCATCTGGCGCAGGCCAGCACCGATTACACGCATCCGTTCCTGGTGCAGCGCGAGTCGGTCAAGCGCGTCGGCTACATCGTGATCTCCTCCGATCGCGGCCTGGCCGGCGGCCTGAACAACAACCTGTTCCGCAAGATGCTGGGCGAAGTGCGCCAGTGGCAGGACCAGGGCGCGGGCGTGGACGTGGTCACCATCGGCCAAAAGGCCTCGGTGTTCTTCCGCCGGATCAAGGTGGACATGGTCGGCAGCGTCAGCCACCTCGGCGACCTGCCGCAGCTGGAGCAGTTGATCGGCGTGATCAAGGTGATGCTGGACGCGTTCACCGAAGGCAAGCTGGACCGCGTGTATCTGGTCTACAACCGCTTCGTCAACACGATGACGCAGAAGGCCAGCTTCGACCAGCTGCTGCCGCTGCCGGCGTCCGAGAGCCAGGTCGCGCACCACGACTGGGACTACCTGTACGAACCCGATGCCGCGAGCGTGCTCGAGCACGTGATGACGCGTTACATCGAGTCGCTGGTGTATCAGGCGGTGCTGGAGAACGTGGCGTCCGAGCATGCCGCGCGCATGGTCGCGATGAAGGCGGCCAGCGACAACGCCAGCAAGCTGATCAGCACCTTGCAGTTGGTCTACAACAAGGCGCGTCAGGCTGCGATCACCCAGGAAATTTCCGAAATCGTCGGCGGCGCAGCCGCTGTGTAGCCGGGAATGGGGAATGGAGAAACGGGAATGGTCGAAGCAGCAGCGCTTGATCTTCCCATTCCCGATTCCCCGTTCCCCATTCCCGACACCAGATTCGCATAGACATTAGTGGAGTTATCCAAATGAGTCAGGGCAAGATCGTTCAGATCATCGGCGCGGTCGTCGACGTCGAATTCGCGCGTGCCGATGTGCCGAAGGTGTACGACGCACTGAAGGTCGACGGCACCGCCATCACGCTGGAAGTGCAGCAGCAGTTGGGCGACGGCGTCGTGCGTACGATCGCCCTCGGCTCCACCGACGGCCTCAAGCGCAACCTGGTCGCCACCAACACCGGCCGTGCGATCTCGGTGCCGGTCGGCGCCGGCACGCTGGGCCGCATCATGGACGTGCTGGGTCGTCCGATCGACGAGGCCGGCGACGTGCAGGCCACCGACCATTGGGAAATCCACCGCGCGGCGCCGACCTACGAAGACCAGTCCTCGGCCACCGAGCTGCTGGAGACCGGCATCAAGGTCATCGACCTGATGTGTCCGTTCGCCAAGGGCGGCAAGGTCGGCCTGTTCGGCGGCGCCGGCGTCGGCAAGACCGTCAACATGATGGAACTGATCAACAACATCGCCAAGGCGCACTCGGGTCTGTCCGTGTTCGCCGGCGTGGGCGAGCGTACCCGCGAGGGCAACGACTTCTACCACGAGATGAAGGACTCCAACGTCCTGGACAAGGTGGCGATGGTGTACGGCCAGATGAACGAGCCGCCGGGCAACCGTCTGCGCGTCGCGCTGACCGGCCTGACCATGGCCGAGTACTTCCGCGACGAGAAGGACGCCTCGGGCAAGGGCAAGGACGTGCTGCTGTTCGTCGACAACATCTACCGTTACACCCTGGCCGGTACCGAAGTGTCGGCGCTGCTGGGCCGCATGCCGTCGGCGGTGGGCTACCAGCCGACCCTGGCCGAGGAAATGGGCGTGCTGCAGGAGCGCATCACCTCGACCAAGTCCGGCTCGATCACCTCGATCCAGGCCGTGTACGTGCCCGCGGACGACCTGACCGATCCGTCGCCAGCGACCACCTTCGCCCACCTCGACGCCACCGTCGTGCTGTCGCGTAACATCGCTTCGCTGGGTATCTACCCAGCGGTGGATCCGCTCGATTCGACCAGCCGCCAGCTGGACCCGAACGTGATCGGCCACGAGCACTACGACACCGCCCGCCGCGTGCAGTCCACCTTGCAGAAGTACAAGGAACTGAAGGACATCATCGCGATCCTGGGCATGGACGAACTGTCCGAAGAGGACAAGCAGGCCGTGTCGCGCGCGCGCAAGATCGAGCGCTTCTTCAGCCAGCCGTTCCACGTGGCCGAAGTGTTCACCGGCTCGCCGGGCAAGTACGTGTCGCTGAAGGACACCATCCGCGGCTTCAAGGCCATCGTCGACGGCGAGTACGACCACCTGCCGGAGCAGGCCTTCTACATGGTCGGCGGCATCGAGGAAGCGGTCGAGAAGGCCAAGAAGATGGCCGAGAAGGCCTGATCTGGACGCCGGCCGCAGGCGGCCGGCATCCGGGAATGGGGAATCGGGAATAGAGAATCGTCAAGGCGGGACAACTGGAATCTGATGCATCGCGTATTGGTTGAGAGAAGGCAATTTGCTTCTCCCCATTCCCGATTCCCGATTCCCGATTCCCGCCTCACCCAGTGAGGCACCATGAGCACCATCCGTTGCGACATCGTCAGCGCCGAGCATGAGATCTACCACGGCGACGCCACCCTGGTGGTCGCGACCGGCGAGCTGGGCGAGCTGGGCATCGCGCCCAAGCACGCGCCGTTGATCACCCGGCTCAAGCCCGGCAAGGTGGTGGTGACCACCGCGAGCGGCGAGCAGCTGGATTTCGCCATTTCCGGCGGCATCCTCGAGGTGCAGCCGCAGGTGGTGACGATCCTGGCCGACACCGCGATCCGCGCGCAGGACATCGACGAGGCGTCGGTGCGCAAGGCCAAGGAAGAAGCCGAGCGCCTGCTCGCCAACCGCGGCGAAGGCATGGACGTGGCCGAGGCGCAGGCCAAGCTGGCCGAGGTCACCGCGCAGTTGCAGGCGCTGGAGCGCCTGCGCAAGAACCTCAAGCACTGAGTTCACCGCCCCGCGGCCTGATGGCCGCATGCGACGATGACGACGCCGGCGTTTGCCGGCGTTGTCGTGTCTTGGAGATGGGGGTCTCCTTCGCACGCCGCCTCCGCGTGCATGTGGGGGATCACCTCGCGGATCCGGCTTGCCGCACTCTGTGACGCGCAGGCGCATTGGATCGCCGTGAAGATCGCATTCCTGCGGCGCAGCTCGAGATCGAGCTGGACTGCGACGCAGCGCACGGCGCTGGCTTGCTGGTCGCTGACTCGGCCGCGCTGGCATGCGACAAGACGCGGGTGCGGTCATCGTGCGGTCGGTGGACTGCGGCAAGATGGCCGCCCGATCTGCGGTTCATCCCCCACCCGCAGACGGTTACCGGAGAACCGAGATGAGCCTGTCCGCTGCCGTTCCTCGTCCCTGCATGCATGCGCTGACCGCCGTGCTGGCCGGCGCCCTGTTGATGGGATGCGCATTGCCCGCACGCAGTGCCACCCCACTGGAGCCGCTGCTGGATCGCATCGTCGAGCGCAATGCGATCGGCGACCAGGTGGCGCTGAGCAAGTGGGACAGCGGCAAGCCGGTGCTGGATGCCACGCGCGAGGCCGCGGTGCTGGCCAGCGTGCGCGATCAGGCGCCGGCCCACGGCGTGGATCCGGACGATGCGGCGCGTTTCTTCGGCATGCAGATCGAATCCAACAAGCTGGTGCAGTACGAACTGCTGTCGCGCTGGCACCTGCGCGGCCGCGCGCCCAACAGCCCGCGCCCGGACCTGACCGCACTGCGCGCGCGCCTGGACCAGCTGCAGGGCGAGATGCTGGACGCGTTGCAGGCCAGCGCCACGCTGCGCCAGGCCCCGGATTGCCCGGCCACGACCGCGCGCGTGGCCGAGGCCTATGCGCTGCGCTGGCAGCTCGACCAACTGCACCGCACCGCGCTGGTGCGCAGCCTCGGCGATTTCTGCCGCTGAGTCGTCGGTAGCGGGGCCGATGGCGCGTTGCCTGCGCCCAACGGGGCGCTGAAGCCGATTTGGCGCTCTGCAGGCCCGATCCGCGCTGGCCGTCTAGGCTTCGCTCGTCGCGACTGAAGTCGCTCCCACAGGGATGCTCCCGGCATACGTTAGGTCTTTTGTGGGAGGGGCTTCAGCCCCGACAGCCGGCGCCGAGCGCACGCAGCGGTGCCGCCTGCCTGCCGTGTCGCCAGCGCTAGCGATACACCAACTGCCGGCCCAGGAAGAACGACACCACCGCCAGCATGCCTTCGACCAGCGGCTTGGCCAGCCAGGCCAGGCGCAGGCCCAGGGCATGGGCGCACAGCGCCACCAGCCAGGTGCTGAGCGCGGTGAGCACGAGCCACATGGCCATGAAGCGGCCGAAGCGGCGCCAGCCCAGGCGTGCGGCGTCGTCGCTGGCGAAGGTGATGCGGCCGTTGAGCCAGAACCCGAGCAGTGCGCCGCAGACGCGGCCCAGCACGTTGCCCGGGACCGTCGGCATGCCGGCCGCGGTGGCGGCGACGAACACGCTCCAGTCGATCAGCAATTGCAGCAGGCCGATCAGCAGGAACTGGCTGCCCTGGCGCAGGAGACCCATGAACATCCGCAGGAGAAGATGATCGCGCATGCTAGCGCCTGCGGCGCCGATGTGCAGCCCGCCGCGTGTGGCGCGGTCGTGACGGCAGGCGTGGCCGGCAGCCTCTAGAATTCGTCGTCCACCCGCAACGGAACCGCCCCATGAGTCTGCCCCTGCACGTCGTGATCCTCGCCGCCGGCGCTGGCAAGCGGATGAAGTCGGCCAAGCCCAAGGTGCTGCAGCCGATCGCCGGCCGGCCGATGCTGGCGCATGTGATCGAGACCGCGCGCCACCTGCAGCCGGACGCGATCCACATCGTCCATGGCCACGGCGGCGAGGCGGTGCTGGCGGCGTTCGCCGACCAGCCGGACCTGCTGTGGGCCGAGCAGGCGCAACAGCTGGGCACCGGCCACGCGGTGCAGCAGGCGATGGCGGCTGTGCCCGATGCCGCTACGGTGCTGGTGCTGTACGGCGACGTGCCGCTGATCCGCGCCGAGACCCTGACCCGCCTGCTGCATGCGCCCGGTCGCGTCGCGGTGCTGGTGGCCGAGCCGGAGGATCCCACCGGCTACGGCCGCATCGTGCGCGATGCCGCCGGCAAGGTCGCGGCGATCGTCGAGCAGAAGGATGCCGACGACGAGCAGCGGCGCATCCGCACCATCAACACCGGCATCGTCACCGCCGAGTCCACCGCGCTGAAGCGCTGGCTGGCGCAGTTGCGCAACGACAACGCGCAGGGAGAGTACTACCTGACCGACGTGTTCGCCGCCGCTGCCGCCGAGTTCACCCCGGCCGAGATGGTGCTGGTGGCCGACCCGATCGAGGCCGAGGGCGCCAACGATCCGTGGCAGCTGGCGCAACTGGAACGTGCCTGGCAGTTGCGCGCGGCGCGTGCGTTGTGCGAGCAGGGCGTGCAACTGATCGACCCGAATCGCCTGGACCAGCGCGGCCGCGTGCGCGCCGGCCACGACGTGCGCATCGACGCCAACGTGATCCTGGAAGGCGAGGTGGAATTGGGCGACGGCGTCAGCATCGGCCCGTTCGTGCGCTTGAAGGACGTGGTGCTGGGGCCGGGTACCGAGGTGCGTGCGCATTGCGACCTGGAAGGCGTGGTCGCCGAGGGCGCGGTACAGATCGGCCCGTTCGCGCGGCTGCGCCCGGGCACGGTACTGGCCGATGGCGTGCACATCGGCAACTTCGTCGAGACCAAGAAGGCGGTGCTCGGCGTCGGCAGCAAAGCCAATCACCTGACCTACCTCGGCGACGCGACCATCGGCAGCGGCGTCAACGTCGGTGCCGGGGTGATCACCTGCAACTACGACGGCGTCAACAAGTCGCAGACGGTGATCGGCGATGGCGTGTTCGTCGGCTCCAACAGCGCGCTGGTGGCGCCGCTGGAGATCGGCGACGGCGCCACCATCGGCGCCGGCTCGGTGATCACCCGCAGCGCGCCGGCCGGCAAACTGAGCGTGGCACGGGTGCGGCAGGAAACCGTCGAAGGCTGGAAACGCCCGGGCAAGCGCGTCTGAGGCATGGCCGGGCGCATCCGTCTGGCGCGCGCGCAGGAGTTGGCGCGGTTGCCGGAGATCGAACGGCGCGCCGGTGCCGTGCTGCAAGGGCATCCGGCGCATGCCGTGTTCGCGGCGCACGCGTTGGAGACGCACGCCCTACGTGCCGGATTGGCGCGCGAGCAGTTATGGGTGACGCTGGACGAGGACGAACGTTGCGTCGGCTATCTGCTCGGCGGGTGCCTGGACGGCGGCTTCCACGTGCAGCAGATGGACGTGGATCCCGATGCCGGGCGCCGCGGCCACGGCCGTGCCCTGCTGCGGCATGCGCGCGCCGCCGCGGCAGTTGCTGGTTTCCAATGCATGCTGCTGACCACCTTGCGCGACGTGCCGTGGAATGCCCCGTTCTACGCCAGCGAGGGCTTCGTCGCGCTGCCGCCTGCGCAGTGGGGACCACAGTTGCGCGCGACCTGGCGACAGGAAGCCGCACTCGGTTTCCCGATGCACCTGCGGGTGGCGATGCGTTGTCCGCTGCCGTCGCGCTGAGCCTCGCGGCCGGGTCGTCGATGCTGCCGGGGTAGCGCTGATACTGTATACAGATGGAAGCGCGGCAATGATGCCGCGACGGTCCAATCCAGGGGAGATCATGAAGCGACTTGTCGTGGCGTCAGTGCTGACGCTGCTGAGTTTTCAGGCGCCGGCGTTTGAGCGCGTGCATGCAAAGGTCAGCAAGTTATATTCGGAATCCAATCGATTCACCCTCGTCGTCGCCGATAGCGACATTCCGCAGCAATGCGGCGGTGTGTTCTATGAGGTCTACCGCGACGAAGCGACGCCCCACTTCAAGGAACTGTATTCGCTCGCCCTGGCTGCGTTCACCAGCAAGGCCAATGTCGAGATCGTAGTCAAGGGCTGCGCCGACGTCGATCGCGCCGTGATCGACCACATGGCGATCTACTGAGCCACTGCGCCCGACGTGTCCTGGGTGCGCGCCGCTGAACAGCTGCGCTTTTGCTTGAGCGGAACGTAGCGCGACGGTCACGGCTTGGCTAGGTGCGCTCATGCTCTTCGGGTCCCGGGTCCCGGGTCCCGGCGCTCAATCCCCAATCCCGAATCCCCAATCCCGGCCCCAAAAAATCAGCCCCGCTCCCCCTGCGGCAACTGCACCGTCACGCACAGCCCGCCTTCGTCGCGGTTGTGCAGCGACAGGCGGCCGCCGTGGGCTTCGACGATCTCGCGGGTCAGGGCCAGGCCCAGGCCGGTGCCGTTGCGCTTGGTCGAGTAGAACGGCATCAACGCGTTGTGCAGCACCGCCTCGTTCATGCCGCTGCCGCGGTCCAGCACTTCCAGGCGCAGCCAGTCCGGGCGGGTGGACACGCGCACGCGCACGCCATCGGCCGGCGTCTGCCCCTCGGGCAGGGATTCGTGGGCGTTCTTGACCAGGTTGAGCAGCGCCTGCTGCAGTTGCGCCGGATCGACCCGGCTGTGCAGGTCCGGCGACTCCAGGTCCAGCGCGAACGGAATCTGCTGCTGCAGCCCGGCCAGGAACTGCGCCCAGTGCACCGTCTGCAGTTGCGGCTGCGGCAGCTTGGCGAAGCGCGCGTAGCCGCGGATGAAGCCTTCCAGGTGCCGCGCGCGTTCCTCGATGGTGCCGAACACCTCTTCCAGCCGCTCCACCTTCTGCCGCCGCACCAGCTCGGCGCCGGAGTGCGCCAGCGAGGCGATCGGCGCCAGCGAGTTGTTGAGCTCGTGGCTGATCACCCGGATCACCTTCTTCCAGGTGTGCACTTCCTGGCGGCGCAGTTCGGCGGTGAGCAGGCGGATCAACAGCAGTTCGTGCGGGCGGCCGTTGAGATGGAAGCGGCGCTGCGACAGGTGGTAGATCTGCTCCTCCTCCGGGTCCTCGTCGCTGCCTTCGATGGCGAACAGGCTGTCGCCACCACGGGAGATCGCCTCGCGCAGCGGCGCCGGCACACCCAGCAGCAGGTCGTCCAGGCGCTGTCCTTCCAGCTTCCAGCCGCTGTGCAGCAGCTTGCGCGCGGCCAGGTTGGAGAACACCACGCGGCGCAGGCCGTCGCCGCCCTTGGAGGTGAGCAGCATCGCCACCGGGGTGTTCTGCACCATGGTGTCGAGCATCAGTTCGCGCTGCGCCAGGCCCTGGCGCTGCTCGCGCAGGATCTCGCCCAGTTGCGCGTGCGCGGCGACCATCTCGCCCAGTTCGTCGTCGCCGCGCCAGTGCACGCCGAAGTTGTATTCGCCGTCGCGGTAGCTGCTGACGGTGCCGGCCAGGGCGCGGAACAGCGAGCGCATCGGCGCGGTGGCGCGCCGCAGCGTCCACCACATCAACAGCAGCAGGGCTAGCGCCGAGGCCGTGACCACTTCCCAGCCGCGGTCCATCCAGTAGGCCAGCAGCCACGGCAGGGCGGCGGCCAGCGCCAGCACCGGCAGCAGGCGCAGGAACAGCATGACGGTGAAGGAGCGGCGCAGTTTCATTCGCGCGGGATGCCGTAGCGGTCCATGCGCCGGTACAGCGCCTGCCGGCTCATGCCCAGTTCGGCGGCGGCCTGGGCGATGACGCCGTGCGCACGGCTCAGCTCGGCCACGATGCGCTCGCGGTCGGGTTCGGCAGCGGCGGCCGTGCGCGGAGCGGCGGGCTTGGGCAGGTTGAGGTCGGCGGACTCGATTTGCGCACCGCCGGCCAGCAGTTCGGCGCGCTGCACCACGTTGCGCAGTTCGCGCACGTTGCCGGGCCACGCGTGGCGCTGCAGCGCCTGGCAGGCGCCGGCCGACAGCGGCTTGTCGCCGGAGAGGAAGTGTTCGGCCAGCGGCACGATGTCGCCGGGGCGCTCGGCCAGCGCCGGCAGCGACAGTTCCACCGCGTTGAGCCGGTAGTACAGGTCCTCGCGGAAGCTGCCGTCGCGGATCATCGCGGTCAGGTCGGCATTGGTGGCGCTGATCACCCGCACCTTGACCTGCCGCTCGCGGTTGGAGCCGAGCCGCTCGAACCGGCCGGTCTCCAGCACCCGCAGCAGCTTCATCTGCCCGGCCAGCGACAGGTTGCCGATCTCGTCCAGGAACAGGGTGCCGCCGTCGGCGGCCTCGAACTTGCCCTCGCGCACCTTGTTGGCGCCGGTGTAGGCGCCGGCCTCGGCGCCGAACAGCTCGGCCTCGATCAGTTCGGCCGGGATCGCGCCGCAATTGAGCGCCACGAACGGGCCGCGCCGTACCGAGGAGTTGGCCTGGATGATCTGCGCGATCTTCTCCTTGCCGCTGCCGTTGGGGCCGGTGATCAGTACCGGCAGTTCCGAGCGCGCGACCTGGCAGGCCAGGGCGATGGCGCGCTCGCTGGCGGGGTCGGCGAACACCGCGCCGCACAGGTCGTAGCGCTGCGCCAATTGCTGGCGATGGCGGCGCTCGCCGTCGCGGCGGCGTTCCAGTTCGCGTCGTGTCTCCGACAGTTCCAGCAGGTTGTTGACCGTGGTCAGCAGCTTGCGGTCGTCCCAGGGCTTGGCCAGGTAGTCGGCGGCGCCGGCCTTGACCAGCTCCACCGCACTGCTGAGCTGGGTCCAGGCGGTCAGCAGGATCACCGGCAGGTCAGGATGGCGCGTGCGGATCGCCTCGAACAGGGCCACGCCTTCCTCGCCGGAGGTGGTGTCGGCGGTGAAGTTCATGTCCTGCAGGACCAGGTCGATGTCGCCCTCGCCCAGGCGCTGCAGGCCCGCCTGCGGGCTGTCGGCATGGACGGTGTCGATGTCGTGCAGGGAGAACAGCACTTCCAGCGCGGTGGCGACCGCGGGGTTGTCGTCGATGATCAGCAGGCAGGGCATCGTGCACCTTGGGCGCGGCGGGACACGCCGGCGGAGAAGAACGGACCAGGCGGCATCATCGCAGCCCGCGCGCGGCTTGTCGTGCCTGTCCGCATCGGCATCTCAGACACTGCGCGTGGCCACCGCCGGTGGCACCGCGGCGGCGCGGCGTGCGGGCGGCAGCACCGCGAGCTGGCCGAGCAGCCACAGCACCACCGCGCCGACCGGCAGGTACCACAGCGGCAGCCGCGGCAGTTCGTAGGCGCTCATCAGGTACAGGTTGGCGGCGTAGGCCAGCAGCATGCCGAGCACGATGCCGGTACTGGCGAGCAGGAAATTCTCCAACTGGAAATGCCGCAGGATTTGCGTGCAGGTAGCGCCGAGCGCGCGGCGGATGCCGATCTGCTTGGTGCGCTGCTGCACCCAGAAACTGGTCAGGCCGACGATGCCCAGCGCGGTGACCAGCAGCAGCGCCGCGCTCACGCCGACCAGCAGCCAGGCCATCGCCTGGTCGCTGCGGTAGTAGTCCGCGCGCGCCTGCTCCAGGGTCTTGGCGCTCCTGATCATGCGCCGTGGACCCTGGTGCTGCAGCACCGCCTTGGCCTGCCGCAGCACCGCTTCGCGTTGCGCCGGGTCGCGCACGCGCAGCAGGTAGGTACTCCTGGAGGAGGCCACGTTCACCGGGAACAGCATGGCGAAGTCGTACTGGGACTCGGCGCCCATGTCGCGCGGCTGCACCAGGCGCTCGACCACGCCGACCACGCGATGTTCGCCGAACACATAGAGGCTGCGGCCGACCGCGTCCCGGCCGGGGAACAGGCGCTCCGCCAGCGCCTGGCTGAGAATCACCGCTGGCGGCGCGCGCTTGTCGACGGTGCTGGTCAACTGCGCTTCGTCCACGAACTCGTCGGCGCGGAAACCGCGTCCGGCGATCAGGCGCAGCCCCAAGGTGTCGAGCAGATGCGCATCGCCGAAGTAGTGCACGGCATGCAGGGTGCTGCGCTCCTGGTCCGGCTGCAGCGACACGCCGCTGTAGCCAATCGAATCGCCGAACAGCGCCATGTTGATGCTGCTGGCATCGCGTACGCCGGGAATGCGCCGCAGCGCATCCAGATCGGACTGGGTCAATGCGGCGCTGTTGCCGTCCTTGACCACGCTGCGGGTGCGCAGCTGCACCAGCTCCTGCTCGGCGACGCCGCTGGGCCGGTGCATGCGCTCGAGCCGCTGATCGATCAGGAACAGCGCATTGCAGACCACGGCGCAGCTGAAGGCGATTTCCAGCACGATCAGGCTGGCCGCGACGCGGTGCTTGCGCAGGCTGGAGAGAATGGGATGAAGGGACACGGTGGGAGTCCTGGCTGAGAGGGGCGCACGCGGCGCGTCATTGCGACTTGAGTTGAAGGGCGGTGGGCACGCGCATCGCCTGCCAGGCCGGCAGCAGGCCGGCGAGCAGCGCGCTGCCCAGGCTCATCGCCAGGGCGAGCAGCAGCATGCGGCCGTCCAGGTGCGCCAGCGCGGCGTAGTCGGCCGGCTGCTGCCGCACCAGCCAGGTGCCGATCCAGGCCAGCAGCAGGCCGCCGGCACCGCCGGCCAGGCCGATCGCCGCCGCTTCGATCAGGTGCTGGGCGAAGATCGTCCGCCGCGAGGCGCCGAGCGCGCGGCGCACGCCGATCTCGCCGCTGTGGCGCAGAAACTTGGCCAGCATCAGGCCGGCGGTGTTGAGCAGGCAGATGCCCAGGAACGCCAGCGCCAGCCACACCTGCAGACGCACGTCGGAGGGCACCGCGTGGTTGCGGTCCAACCAGGTCATCACGTCGCTGAGGCGGATGTCCGGCGGATGGCTGAAGCGGCCGGCGTCGCGCTGCTGTTGCGCATACGCTTGCAGGGCGTCCAGGTAGGCGACGCGTTTGCCGGGGCTGTCCAGTTCCACCCAGTACTGGATCCAGGCACAGGGGGCGTTTTCGCTGGTCTTGCCATCGGCCGTGTCGCCCCAGCAGGACATCGAGCCGCTGACGTCCAGGTCCAGGTCGCGTGCGGTGGAGAACGGCACGAAAACGTCCTCGCTGTTGCCGTACTCGGTATTGGTCAGGTCGTAGAAGCGCGGATTCATGTTCCAGTCGCCCATCACCCCGACCACCCGCAGCACGCTATCGCCGAGCTGCAGTTCGCGGCCGACGCTGTCCACGTCGCCGAACAGTTGCGCGTTGAGGCGTTGCGAGATGACCACCACGCGCGCGCGCCGGGCATCGTCGTCCGCGGTCCAGGCGTGGCCGTAGCGCATCGGCACCGCGAACATGGGGAAGAAATCGGCGCTGGTGTAGCGCGCTTCGGCGCCGAACGGGGTCTGCGCCGCTTGCGCAGGGATCACGGTCACGCCGCCGGCCGACATCATCGCCTGGCGGTCGCCGCGCCGGTCGCGCAGCAACGTCTCGGCATCGTGCCGGCTCAGTTGCTGCGGATCGGTGTCGTTCGGATCGTAGTGGTCGTCCGGCTGAAGATTGAGTTCGACATTGAACAGCTGCGCACTTTTGCCGGGAATGGGATCGGCCGCCAGCACGTGGAACACGGTCAGCGTGGTCATCGATGCGCCAATGCCGACCGCGATCGCCAGCACCATCAGGGCGGTCAGCAGGCGGTTGCGACCGAAGCTGTGCAGCGCCAGTTTGCAGTAGTAGCCGAACATCGTGGCGTCCTGGAGAAGGGGGCGGTGGCGGGCGATGGAAGGACGGGATCAGAGGCTGCGGGTGGCCACGGCCGGCGGCACCGCCGCCGCGCGCCGCGCCGGCGCGAGTACCGCGCACTGGCCGAGCAGCCACAGCGTCGCCGCGCCGAGCGGCAGGGAGGG
>NZ_AQOK01000529.1:0-14365 GCF_000364645.1 Xanthomonas sp. SHU 308
CATCAGCCACTGGTTGATCGCGTACGCCAGCAGCATGCCCAGCGCGATGCCGGCGCTGGTCAGCAGGAAATTCTCGGCCTGGAAGTCGCGCAGGATCTGGCTGCGGGTGGCGCCGAGGGCGCGGCGGATGCCGATCTGCCGGGTGCGCTGCTGCACCCAGAAACTGGCCAGGCCGACGATGCCCAGCGCGGTGACCACCAGCAGCGCCACGCACACCGCGCCGAGCAGCCACACCATGGTGCGGTCGCCCTGGAAGTAGGCGTCGCGGATCTCGCTGTAGGTCTGCTGATCGAGCACCAGCCGGCTGCTGTCCACCTGCATCAGCGCCGCGGTCGCCGCGGCGAGCACGGCCTGGCGTTGCGCCGGGTCGCGCACGCGCAGCACGTACAGCCCGTCGGTGTAGGGCATGCGCAGCGGAATCAGCAATGCGTAGGGCGCCTGCGCCGGGCCGACCAGGTCCGGGTTGGGGCGGGCCAGGGCGTCGACGATGCCGGCCACCTGCGCCGGCACGGTGCCGCGGTAGACGGTCCTGCCCAGCGCGTTCTGTCCTGGGAACATCTTCTCCGCCGCCGCCCGGTTGAGGATGACCGCGCCGCCGGCGTTGCGCAGGCGCTCGTCGTTGCGCAGGGCGTCCAGGTCCAGATATTCGTCGGCGCGGAAATCGCGCCCGGCGATCAGGCGCAGGCCCAGCGTGCGCAGCGTGGCGTCCTCGGCCTTGTACTGCGCGGCATTGAGCGTGGGCCATTCCTGGTCGGGGGTCAGATTCAGGCCGACGTTCCAAGCGGCGTCCCCGAACGGAATCTGGTTGACGACGGTGGCGTTGCGCACGCCGGGCAGCGCGCGCAACGCGGCCAGGTCTTCGCGGGTGCGTGCCGCCGCGTCGACCTGCCGGCCGATGCCGCCGAGGGCGATCGTCACCAGTTCCGCTTCGGCGACGCCGCTGGCGCTGCGCAGGGTCGCGATGCGGTTGCCGATCAGGAACAGCGCGTTGCAGACGATCGCGCAGGCCAGCGCGATCTCCAGCACGATCAGCGTCGCCGCGGTGCGGTGCCGGGACAGCGTCGAGAGCATCGGACCCAGTGCCATGGCGGCGACGTTCAACGGCCGCGCCGCACCGGCGCCGCCAGGCCGATCGGGCACAGCTGCGGCCACGCAGGCGCGTGGCGCAGGAGACCGGAGGACGGCAGTGGGCGATGGTTGCGGGGCATGGCGCGCTCGATGAAAAAAGGCCGGCCGGAGCCGGCCAAGGGGATGGATCAGGTGCTGCGGGTGGCGACGGCCGGCGGCACGTCGGCGGCGCGGCGCGCCGGCGCGAACACCGCCAGCTGGCCGAGCAGCCACAGCGCCATCGCGCCGATCGGCAGGTAGGACAGCGGCAGCCGCGGCAATTCGTACTTGCCCATCAGCCACTGGTTGATGGCGTAGGCCAGCAGCATGCCGAGCACGATGCCGGTGCTGGCCAGCAGGAAGTTCTCGGTCTGGAAGTAGCGCAGGATCTGCCCGCGGGTGGCGCCGAGCGCGCGGCGGATGCCGATCTGCTTGGTGCGCTGCTGCACCCAGAAACTGGCCAGGCCGACGATGCCCAGCGCGGTGACCACCAGCAGCGCCACGCACACCGCGCCGAGCAGCCACACCATGGTGCGGTCGCCCTGGAAGTAGGCGTCGCGGATCTCGCTGTAGGTCTGCTGCTTGAGTACCAGCCGGCTGCTGTCGACCTTCATCAAGGCCGCAGTCGCCGCGTTCAGCACTTCCTGGCGCCGCGCCGGGTCGGTGACGCGCAGCACGTACAGGCCGTCGGTGTAGCTCAGGCGAAACGGCAGCAGCATCGCGTAGTCGATCTCAGCCAGGCCGCTGGCGGCGGTGGGCCGCGCCAGGGTCTCGACGATGCCGACCACGCGGGCGCCCACCGGCCCGGTGTACACGGTCTTGCCCAGCGCGTTCTGCCCCGGGAACATCTTTTCCGCGGTGGCGCGGTTGAGGATGATCGCGGTGCCTTTCTCCTGGATCCGCTTGTCGGTCTGCGCCGCTTCCAGATCCATGTACTCGTCGGGCGCGAAATCGCGACCGGCCACCAGCTTCAGGCCCAGGGTCTTCAGCGTGCCCTCCTCGGCCATGTACTGCGCCGCGTTCAGCGTGGGCCGTTCCTGGTCCGGGGTCAGCGACAGGCTGGTGTTCCAGGAGTAGTGCACGAACGGCACCTGGTTGAGCACGGTGGCGTTGCGCACCCCGGGCACCGCGCGCAACGCGGCCAGGTCCTCGCGGGTGCGCGCAGCGGCGTTGACCTGCTGGCCGATGCCGCCCAGCGAGATCGTCACCAGTTCCGATTCGGCGATGCCGCTAGGCCGGTGCAGGGTCTCGATGCGGTTGCCGATCAGGAACAGCGCGTTGCAGACGATCGCGCAGGCCAGGGCGATCTCCAGCACGATCAGCGCGGCGGCGGTCTTGTGCCGGCGCAAGGTGGACAGGATGGGGCGGATATCCATGGCGATGACCTTGTGAGAATGCGTGGAAGGCGCAGGGCGCGCAGGATCAGGACTTGAGCTGCAGGGCGGGCGCGACCTGGATGGCGCGCCACGACGGCAACAGGCCGGCGAGCAGGCTGGCGCCCACCGCCATCGCGAAGGTCAGTGCCAACATGCTCGGATCCAGGTGCGCCAGCTTGGCGTAGCTGGCCGGCTGCTGGCGCACGGCCCACAGCCCGAGCGTGGCCAGTCCCAGGCCGGCCACGCCGCCGGCCAGGCCGATGGCGCCGGCCTCCACCAGGCATTGCGCGAAGATCGCCCCGCGCGAGGCGCCGAGCGCGCGGCGCACGCCGATCTCGCCGCTGCGGCGCAGGAACTTGGCCAGCAGCAGGCCGACGGTGTTGAGCAGGCACACCAGCAGGAAGCCCATCGCCAGCCACAGCTGCAGGCGCACGTCGCCGGGCACCACTTCGTTGTGGTCCAGCCACTGCATGACGTTGCGCAGGCGCACGTTGTTGGGGCGCTGGAAGCGGCCGGCGGCGCGCTGCTGGGCCGAATAGTTCTCCAGGTAGGCCTTGTAGTCGGCAGCCTGCGCCGGGTTCTCCAGTTCCACCCAGTACTGCACCCAGGTGCAGGGCGCATTGAGCGCGGTCTCGTCGCCGTTGCTGTCGCCGAAGCAGTTCATGCTGCCGTTGCGGTCCATCTTCAGATCCATCGCCACCGAGAACGGCAGATAGGCCTGTTCGTCCGACCCATAGGTGTTGGTGACGTCGTAGAAGCGCGGCTTGACCTCCCAGTTGTCGAGCACGCCGACGATGCGGAAGGTGTTCTGGTCCATGCGCAGTTCGCGGCCGACGCTGTCGGCGCCGTCGAACAGCTTCTCGTTGAGTTTCCGGCTGATGACCACCACGCGGTCGTGGCGCTCGTCTTCGGTGCCGGTCCAGCCGTGGCCGTACTGGAACGGCGTGTCGAACATCGGGAAGAAGTCCGCCGACGTGAAGCGCACTTCCGACTTGAACGGCTTCAGGCCGCTCTTGGTCGGTTCGATCGCGACGCTGCCGCCGGTCATCAGCGCCTGGCGCTTGGCGCGCTTCTCGCGCAGCAGCGCCTCGGCATCGAAGCGCGTGTTCTGCGAATCCGGTTCCTCGCCCGGCTGGTAACCGGCCTTGGGTTGCGGATCGACCTGCACGTAGAACAGGCGGTCGCTCTTCTGCGGGATCGGGTCGCCGGAGAGCACGTAGAACACGGTCAGCGTGGTCATGCTGGCGCCGATTCCCAGGGCGATGGCCAGCACCATCAGTGCGGTGAGGACGGTGTTGCGGCGGAAGCTGCGCAAGGCGAGGCGGACGTAGTAGCCGAACATGGGAGCTCCGGGGTCAGGCGCTGCGGGTGGCGGTGGCGGGCGGGACGGCAGCGGCGCGAAGGGCCGGGCCGAGGACGGCGAGCTGGCCGAGCAGCCACACCGCGACGATGCCGGTGAGCACGGTCGGCGAAGACAGCCGCTCCAGTTCGAAGCGCTGCATCAGCCACTGGTTCATGACGTAGGCGAGCACCGCGCCGAGCAGCGCGCCGGCGCCGACGATCAGCAGGTTCTCGGCCTGGAAGTAGCGCAGGATGTCGCCGCGGGTGGCGCCGAGCGCGCGGCGGATGCCGATCTGCCGGGTGCGCTGCTGCACCCAGAAACTGGCCAGGCCGCCGATGCCCAGCGCGGTGACGGTGAGCAGGATCAGGATGATCGCCAGCAGCATCCGCGCCACCGCACTGTCGCTCTTGAAGTAGTCGGTCCGCAGCTCCTGCATGGTGCTCACGCGCTGCTGCACGTAGGTCGGGTTGGCGCGCTGCATCGCCGCGGCCGCGCGCGGCAGCACCTGCGCCAGTTGCCCGGGCGTGCTGCGGATCAGGTAGCCGCCGCCCCAGCCTTCGCTGCCGATGCGGATCTCGGTCAGCAGCGCATCGGCATCGTCGTCGTGGCCGGTGATGTCGCCGCGCACCGGCGCCATCACCCCGACGATGTCCAGGCGCACCGGCTGGTTGAACGTGCTGGTGTAGAGGGTGCGCCCCAACGGCGACGTGCCGGGAAACAGTTTCGCGGCCAGCGAGGGCGTGATCAGCGCCGGCAGGCGCCGCTCGATCTCCGGTGGCGCGCCGAACAGGTCCGAGGCGCCGGTCAGCTCCGCGTCGCGCAGGTCGCGGCCGGCGACGATGCGGATGCCCAGCGTGCGGTTCAGGCCCTGGCTGCCGAGGAACAGGCGCGCATGGGCGACCGCTTGCGTGGCCTGCGGCTGCAGGAACAGTTGCGCCTGCGTCGGGCCCCACAGCGGCGGCGTGCCGAACGCCGCCGCTTCCACGCCGGGCACCGCCTGCAGCAGGTCCAGGCTGCGGCCGACGCTGCTGACGCTGCCCGGTTCGCCGACCACGCTGATGCTCTGGATCAGGCCGATATCCTGTTCCATCACCCCGGTCGGGGTCTGCACGCGCTGGTAGGTGCGGGCGATGATGAACACCAGGTTGCACAGCACCGCCAGGGTCAGGGCGATCTGCAGGGCCATCAGCACCACCGCAGCGCGATGGCTGCCCAATGCGGACAGGATGGGACGCACGGGAGGCAGCGGGGTCATAGCGATTTCACCTGCAGGGCGGGGGCGATGCGCGAGGCGCGCCAGGCTGGCCACAGGCCGGCGGCCAGCGCCGAGAGCGTGGCCACGGCCAGGGCGATGCCGAGGATCGCGGGATCGGCATGCGCCTGCTGCGCGTACGCCACCGGTTGCTGGCGCACCAGCCACAGGCCGATCCAGGTCAGCGGGATGCCGAGCAGGCCGCCCAGGCAGCCGATCAGCGCCGATTCGGCCAGGCACTGCGCGAACACCGCGCGGCGGCTGGCGCCGAGCGCGCGGCGCACGCCGATCTCGCCGGCCTTGCGCATGAACTTGGCGACCAGCAGGCCCACTGCATTGAGCAGGCATACCAGCAGCACACCGAAGGCGATCCAGGTCTGCATGCGCACCGTGGCCGGCACCACCCGCTTGTAGTCCAGCCAGTCGACCAGGCCGCGCAGGCGGGTGTTGGGGGCGCGTTCGAAGCGGCCGAGCTGGCGCTGCTGCGCGCTGTAGGCCTCCAGCGCCGCGCGATAGCGCCGCGCCTGCTCCGGCGTGTCCAGCCGTGCCCAGTACTGCACCCAGGTGCATTGCGCGGCCTTGGGATCGTGCAGGCCGGCCTCGCCGTCCTTGCCCCAGCACTGCATCGGCCCGTAGCCATAGTCCTGCGGCAGGTCCAGCCAGGTCTCGAACGGCATGTACAGCGCTTCCGGCGGCGTGTACGCGCCGGAGTTGAGGTCGTAGAAGCGCGGCTGCGCATCCCACGCGTCGATCACCCCGATCACCCGGAACGGGCGGGTGGCGATGGTGAGGGTCTTGCCGACGCTGTCGGCGCCGCCGAACAACGCGTCGTTGAGCTTGCGGCTCAGCACCACCACCGGCGCGCGCTGGGTATCGTCGCGATGGCTCCAGCCGCTGCCGTAGAGGAAGCGCATGCCGAACATGCCGAACAGGTCGGCGGTGGCGGCGCGGGTGGTGAGCATGCGCAAGGGGCTGTTGGGCACGGTCTGGCGCACCGGCAGCCAGTTCGCGCTGGTCATGGTCTGCGCCGGCGCCGCCTGCGCCCGGTACAGCGCGGTGGCGTCCTGCCAGGTCAGCTCGTCCGGCGGCTCGGGGTCGGCGCTGGGCAGGTTGCGCGGGCGCGGATCCAACTGCGGATGGAATAGCGTGGCGCTGCGCCCGGGCAGCGGGTCGCCGGAGAGCGTGTGCAGCACGGTCAGCATGGTCATCGACGCGCCGATGCCCAGCGCCACGGCCAGCACCATCAGCCCGGTGAGGATGCGGTTGCGGCCGAAGCTGCGCAGCGCCAGGCGAAGGTAGTAAGCGAACATGCGGGCTCCGGGTCAGGCGCTGCGGGTGGCGATGGCGGGGGCGACGGCGGCGGCGCGCAGGGCCGGGCCGAGGACGGCGAGCTGGCCCAGCGCGCACAGCAGCAGCGCGCCGACCGGCAGGTAGCTGGCCGGCAACCGTTCCAGTTCGAAGACCCGCATCAGCAGCACGTTGCCGCCGTAGGCCAGCAACATGCCCAGGGCCACGCCGGCGCCGACCAGCAGCAGATTCTCGGTCTGGAAATAACGCAGGATGTCGCGGCGGGTGGCGCCGAGCGCGCGGCGGATGCCGATCTGCTTGGTGCGCTGCTGCACCCAGAAACTGGCCAGGCCGACGATGCCCAGCGCGGTCACCAGCAGCATCGCGACGATGATCGCGACCAGCAGCCCGGTCATCGCCCGGTCGCTCTGGAAATACGTCTGGCGCAGGTCGTCCAGCGGCTTGCTGTTGGCGTTGTCCAGCACCGCCTCGGGCACCGCCCGTGCCACTGCGGCGCGCGCCTGCGCCAACACCCGCGGCAACTCGCGCGGATCGGCACGCAGCACATAGGTGCCGGACTGCGCGGCCTCGCGCACCGGGATCACCACCGACCAGTCGCTGCCGATCACGCCATCCTCGCTGCGGCCCGGATCGGGGCGCGCCAGGTGCTCCAGCGTACCGATCACGCGGAAATGGCCGCTGGCCCAGAACTCCTTGCCCAACGGGTCCTGGCCCGGCCACAGGTGCGCGGCCAGCGCCCGCGTGATCCACACGCCGGCCGCGGTCGGGATGCCGTTGTCGAGCGGCTGGTAGTCCGCGTCGGCGAACGCGCGGCCGCTGTCCGGCTGCAGCGCCAGTGCCGCGACGGCGCCCGGGCTGACCATGTAGAAGTGCGGCACGCCGCCGACCTGGGTGCAGTCCTGGTCCAGGCACAGCCCGTTGTTGAACACCGGTGGCGCGAACGGCACGGTGTTGATGGCGCCGGCCGCGCGCACGCCGGGCGTGCGGCGCACCGCATCCAGCGCGCGGGCGTTGACGTCGGCGGCGTTGCAGCCGTCGCAGCCGGACAGCGACACCAGGCCCAGCGCGGTCTCGTCGATGCCGCTGCGCAGGTGCACCAGCTCCAGACGATTGCCGATCAGGAAGAAGGCGTTGCACAGCACGGCGCAGGCCAGCGCCACTTCCAGCGCGATCAGCGCGGCGGCGATGCGATGGCGCGACAGCGCGCTGAGGATGGGAGTGATGTGCATCGTCGTGTGCCCCGGTTACAGACTCTTGAGTTGCATGGCCGGCGCGATACGGCTGGCGCGCAGGGCGGGGAACAGGCCGGCGGCGAGGCTGCAGGCGAGCGCCAGGGCGAAGGTGCCGGCGAACGTCGTCGGATCCAGATGCGCCAGGTCGGCGTAGGCGGTGGGCTGCTGGCGCACGCTCCACAGGCCCAGCAGGGTCAGCAGCCAGCCGCCGGCGCCGCCGAGCAGGCCGATCACGCTGGCCTCGGTCAGGCACTGCGCGAAGATCGCGCGACGCGAGGCCCCCAGCGCGCGACGCACGCCGATCTCGCCGCCGCGGCGCAGGAACTTGGCCAGCAGCAGGCCGACGCTGTTGAACAGGCACAGGCCCAGGAACGCCAGCGCCAGCCAACTCTGCAGGCGCACGTCGCCCGGCACCACGCGGTTATGGTCCAGCCATTGCGGCAGCGACAGCAGGCGCGCGGTGTCGGCGCGGCCGATGCGCCCGGCGGCGTGCTGCTGCGCGGCGTAGTCGGCCAGCAGCCGGCGGTAGTCGGCGACCTTCGCCGGCGTGTCCAACTGCACCCACAACTGCAGCCACACGCACGGCGCGCTGCGCAGGTCCAGGTTGGCCTCGGGCTTGCTGAAACAGGTCCACGGCTGGATGTGGCCGTCGTTGACCTCCAGGCTGCTGGACAGCGGCATGAACACGTCCTGCGGCCGTCCGTAGAAGCTGGCGGTATCGCCATGGGCGAAGCTGCCGCCGGCCAGCGTGTAGAACAGCGGCGACGGCCGCCACGGTGCCAGCACGCCGACGATGCGCACCGCCGTGCCGCGCACCAGCAGGCTGCGGCCGACGCTGTTGCGGCCCTGGAACAGCTTGGCGTTGAGGTCGGACGAGATCACCGCCACCCGCGCCCGGTCCTGGTCGTCGCGCGCGCGCCAGCCGCTGCCGTAGGCGAACGGCACCTGGAACATCGGGAAGAAATCGGCCTGGGTCATCAACAACTGGGTCATGAACGGCGGGGTGGCGCCGTCTGCCGCATGCACCTTGATCTCGCTCTCGGCGACCATGGCCTGGCGATCGGCGCGCCCGCGCGTCCACAGGTCCATGGCCGAGGGGTAGTCGAGCTTGTCGTACGGCGTCTGGTTGGCGCCGTTGCTGGGGCGCGGATCGAGTTGCGCGAAGAAGATCTGCTGGCTGCGCCCGGGCAAGGGATCGCCGGACAGCAGCCGCATCACCGTCAGCGTGGTCATCGCCGCGCCGATGCCCACGGCGATGGACAGCACCATCAGCGCGGTGAGCACCGGGCTGCGGCGCAGGCTGCGCCACGCTTGCTGGAAGTAATAGCCGAGCATGTCGATCTCCGCGCCGTCGCCGTGCCGATCAGGGCGTGGCCGCGGTGCCGTGGCCGCCGTGCACCAGCACCGGCTCGCGCTGCAGGTCGGTGGCCTGGCCGTCGACGATGTGCACGTTGCGCTGCGCGCGCGCGGCCAGTTCCGGGTCGTGGGTGACCATGACGATGGTCGAGCCCTGCGCGTTGATCTCCTCCAGCAGTTCCATCACCCCGCGTGCCATCTGCGAGTCGAGGTTGCCGGTCGGTTCGTCGGCCAGCAGCAGGCGCGGGCTGCCGGCCAGGGCGCGGGCGATCGCCGCGCGCTGCTGCTGGCCGCCGGACAGTTCGGACGGGTAGTGCTTCATGCGCGAGCCCAGCCCGACCCGGCTCAGCGCTTCCTCGATGCGCTGCTTGCGCTCGGCCGCGCCCATGCCGCGGTAGCGCAGCGGCACGTCGACGTTGTCGAACAGGTTGAGGTCGGGGATCAGGTTGAAGCCCTGGAAGATGAAGCCGATCTTCTGGTTGCGCATGCGCGAGCGCGCATCGTCGTTGAGGTTGCTGACGTCCTGGCCGTCGAGCAGGTACTGGCCGCTGGTGAAGGTTTCCAGCAACCCGGCGATGTTGAGGAAGGTGGTCTTGCCCGACCCCGACGGCCCGGTGACGGCGACGAACTCGCCCTCGCGGACATGCAGGTCCAGCGAGCGCAACGCATGCGTCTCGACCTGTTCGGTGCGGAAGACCTTGGAGACGGAGCGCATTTCGAGCATGGCGTGAGTTCCTGTGGTGGTGGAGCGGGGATTGGGGATTGGGGATTGGGGATCGGGGATGTCGGGATTCGGAATCAGCAGCCGGGAAAGGAGAACGGGAGGGGCTGACGAATCCCCAATCCCGACTCCCCAATCCCGGCCTTCAATGCACCGTCACCTGTGGCGCATCGCCGAACAGGTCGCTGCCGGAGACCACGACCCGGTCGCCCGGCTGCAGGCCCGAGCGCACTTCGACCTCGCCCAGGCTGGTGACGCCCAGTTCGACCGGGCGGCGCACCGCCGAGTCGCCGTCCATGACGTAGGCGTAGCGGCCGCCGGACTGCTCGACGAACGGGCCGCGCTCGAGCTTGAGCACGTTCTTGCGGGTATCCAGCAGCACCCGCGCGCTCATCCGCTGGCTCTGGCGCAGGCCCGGCGGTTGCTTGTCGGTGAAGCGGATGCGCGCGTTGACCTCGCCGTTGACCACTTCCGGCGACACCGCCGAAATCGCCCCGGCGAACGGCTCGCCGGCACCGCTGGTCAACTGCGCCGGCATGCCGATCGCCAGGTCGCGGGCGAAGCTTTCCGGCACCTTGATCTCCAGTTCGAACTTGGACAGGTCGACCACGCTCAGCACCGGTGCGTTGGCGGCGACGTTGGTGTGCTGCGAGACCTGCACCTGGCCGACCTGGCCGTCGAACGGCGAGCGCAGGGTCAGCAGGTCGACCTGGCGCTGCACCTCGGCCACCACCGCGCGCTGGCGCTCGGCGAGCAGGCGCTTGTTGCGCGCGTCCAGCGAGGCGCCCTGCGCCTGCAGGCCCGAATCCTTCTGCGCGTGGCTCATCGCGATGTCGGCCTTCTTCAGGGTGTCCTGGGCCTTGGCCAGTTCCACTGCCGGCACCGCGCCGCCTTCATAGCCGCGCTGGTAGCGCTCCAGGTCGCGGCTGGCCGCCTGCCGTTCGATCTGCGCCTGGTCGATCAGCTTGCTGGCGTTGGCGCGGGCCAGGGTCGCGTCCAGGTCGGCACGGCCGGCCTCGGCCTGCAGGCCGGCCAGGGTGGCTTCTTCCTGGGCGAGCTTGCTGCGCAGTTCCGGGCTGTCGATCTCGGCCAGCTCCTGGCCCTGCTTGACCACGTCGCCGGCGACCACCTTCAGGGTCACCGTGCCGCCAGAGATCGCGTACAGGGTCGGGCTGTTGGCGGCGATCAGGCGGCCGTCGGCGGAGATGTCGCGGACCAGGTCGCCGCGGGTCACCGTGGCGATGCGCACCCGCTGCGCGTCGAACGAGCGGCTGCCGGCGATCCAGCCGCGTGCGGCGAAGGCGATGCCCAGCAGCACCAGCGCGGCGATCAGCCCGGGCCACAGCCAGCGGCGCCAGGCCGCGGAGCGGGGGCGGGCGAGAACCTGGTCCTGGGCGGAGGTGTCACGGATCATCGGACGGTCGCAGCGGTGAGGATGGGGACTTCACAGCACGATGCGTGCCAACTGCAAGTCATTGAATTGCATGGGTGCGGACGGCGCGGACAGGTGTCCGGGTGTCCGCGGACACGTTCGCGGACACCAGGGCGGGGGCATGCTCGGGAATGGGTGACACGCCCTGTGTCCGGCAGCGGACAGCGGCGAGACATTCAGCGGACTTCGCTAGAATGGCGAACTTTTCGGCGAAGGGCGTGGCTATGTGCGGTATCGTCGGTGCGATCGCGGATCGCGATGTGGTTCCGGTCCTGATCGAGGGGCTCAAGCGCCTGGAATACCGGGGCTACGACTCGGCCGGCATCGCCGCCATCGCCGACGGGCAGGTCCGCCGCGTGCGCCGTACCGGCCGCGTGTCCGAGACCGAGAGCGCCGCGCTGGCCGAAGGCCTGCACGCGCCGCTGGGCATCGGCCACACCCGCTGGGCGACCCATGGCGGCGTCACCGAGGCCAATGCGCACCCGCACGTCAGTCATGGCGACCTGGCGCTGGTCCACAACGGCATCATCGAGAACCACGAACAGCAGCGCGAGCGCCTGACCGCGCTGGGCTACGTGTTCGAATCGCAGACCGATACCGAGGTCATCGCCCACCTGATCCACCACTACATCGCCCAGGGCCGCGACCTGCTCGGCGCGCTGCAGGCGGCGGTGAAGGAGCTGACCGGCGCCTATGCCGTGGCCGCGGTGAGCAAGTCGCGCCCGGACCTGCTGGTGTGCGCGCGCATGGGTTGCCCGCTGCTGATCGGCCTGGGCGAGGGCGAGAACTTCATCGCCTCCGACGTCTCGGCGGTGATCCAGGCCACGCGCCGGGTGATCTTCCTGGAAGAAGGCGACACCGCCGAACTGCGCCGCGACGGCGTGCAGGTGTACGACGCGCAGGACCAGCCGGTGCAGCGCGAGCCGCACGTGTCCGACGTGTCGCTGGCCTCGCTGGAGCTGGGCCCGTACCGCCACTTCATGCAGAAGGAGATCCACGAGCAGCCGCGCGCGCTGGCCGACACGCTGGAGGCGCTGTTCGACGCCGGCGGCTTCGACACCACGCTGTTCGGCAGCAAGGCCGAGGCGCTGCTGGCCGACGTGGACGGCGTGCAGATCCTGGCCTGCGGCACCAGCTACTACGCCGGGCTGACCGCGCGCTACTGGATCGAGGGCATCGCCGGGCTGCCGTGCAGCGTGGAGATCGCCAGCGAGTACCGCTACCGCGATGCCTGCGCCAATCCGCGGCAGCTGATCGTAACCATCTCCCAATCCGGCGAAACCCTGGACACGATGGAGGCGCTCAAGTACGCCAAGGCGCTGGGCCATACCAAGACCCTGTCGATCTGCAACGTGCCCGAGAGCGCGATCCCGCGCGCCAGTGCGATGGTGCTGTACACCCGCGCCGGCGCCGAGGTCGGCGTGGCTTCGACCAAGGCCTTCACCACCCAGCTGGCGGCGCTGTTCCAGCTCACCTGCGTGCTGGCCAAGCGCCGCGGGCGGCTGAGCGCCGAACAGGAGGCCGAGTACCTGGAGCAGCTGCGCTACCTGCCCGGCAGCGTGCAGCACGTGCTCAACCTGGAACCGCAGATCGCGGTATGGGCCGAGCGCTTCGCCGACAAGCACAACGCGCTGTTCCTCGGTCGCGGCCTGCATTACCCGATCGCCCTGGAAGGCGCGCTCAAGCTCAAGGAGATCACCTACATCCACGCCGAGGGCTATCCGGCCGGCGAGCTCAAGCACGGCCCGCTGGCGCTGGTCGACGCGAACATGCCGGTGGTGGTGATCGCGCCCAACGACACCTTGCTGGAGAAGGTGAAGTCGAACATGCAGGAAGTGCGCGCGCGCGGCGGCGAACTGTTCGTGTTCGCCGACCAGGACAGCAACTTCAATGAGTCCGAAGGCGTGCACGTGATCCGCACGCCGCGCCACGCCGGCGTGCTCAGCCCGGTGCTGCACACCGTGCCGGTGCAGTTGCTGGCCTACCACACCGCGCTGGCGCGCGGCACCGACGTGGACAAGCCGCGCAACCTGGCCAAGTCGGTGACGGTGGAGTAAGTCGCCGCACCGCTGGCTTGGCAGGCGCCATGGCCGGCTGCCAGCGCATTGGCCCGGGTTATGCATAAGCTTCCTGCGAGGGTTCCCACCACGCAGGAGGACGCATGTACGAGTCTTTCAGACAGGGGGCGCCGGCCGAGCTGTGGCAGGCGCTGGTGCACGAGGCCGGGCAGCGCCTGGGCCGGCCGCTGGACGAATCACGCGAGCACTATCTGGTGTTCGTGCTGCTGCGCTACCAGCGCGACGCGCAGTTGCTGGCGCGCATCCAGGCGCTGGCCTGGCTGCATGCGCAGGAGCAGGTGGGGCGTGCGCGTGCTGACGCCTTGCGTGAGGTCGGCGACGGTTGCCTGCTGATCGCCGGGCTGTTCCCTGGCGTGGCGGCGCGACGTCGGGTCAGCGTGGACTACTTCATCGATCTCGGCCGCGGCGCCTATGCCGAAGTCGCCGAGACCCGCGACAGCGACGCGGGGCTGTTCGCGCAGCTCGCGCGCAGCTATCGCGAATTGGTCGGCACGCTGGGGGCGCTGCGTCCGCCGCGGCACGAGGTGGTGGGGTTGCAGGCGGCGCTGCACGCCTAGCTGAAGCGCTCTTGCGGGAGCCGTGTTGTAGCAGCGGCTTCGGCCGTGGCGGGCATTGCCATGACGCCTGTCGTGGCCGATCCTGGAAACCGCCAGCGCCGCGCCTGCGGGAGACGGCCGCACCGGCGCGCGCGGACGCGTCCAGGCCATCCGGCGCGCTCGCCCGCATGCGCGGGCGCCCCTGGCATCGGCCCGCTGGCTACCGCACCGACGAAGGGGGCGACGACGCGTCCTGCTGCAGTTGCTGTTGGCCATCGGGTACCGCCATCAGCACGCCCGCGATGGCGCCGACGTCGGCGATGAGGCGCTCGGCGGTCTTCCCGGTCGGGACCCCCAACACGATGGCGCCGACGCGGTCGAGCGTGTACAGCAGCGGGGCATGCCAGCCCGCCGCCGCCGCGCTGATGCGGCGCTTGGTCTGCTCGACGTCGCCGCTGCGATCGAAGTAGACGATCACTGCCCTGGCCGCGTTGGCGTCCTGCGCGTCGGCAGCCGCGTGGGTGCCGTCCGGCAGCAGAGGGCGTTGCTGCATGTCGGTCGAACATGCGCAAGCGGCGGGCACGGCCAGGCAGGCGATGCCTGCCAGGCCGAGCCACCGGCGGGG